>JAEZCJ010000205.1 GCA_023433615.1 Bacillota bacterium
TGTGGACTCAAAACGCTATTGTAATCTGTATGCACATGAATGACGAACATCGGAAAGCCGTATGAGGGAAAACCTCACGTACGGTTTGATGAGGAGGGGCAGGTATTATCTGCCCTTCACTCTAGCGCCGGCTGCACAATAGCGGACCGTCCGTCATAGTTTGAGTACGGAAGCCGCGCCGAGCGTGGATCGAACGGCTAGCGGGCGTGGCCGGATGCCGCCGTAAAAAAACTGTTGCATTTCTCGTCGATAGATGTTACTTTTAATTTCGTTGAAAAGAATATAGGAACCAGGATTCACTCAGGACATGTAATGTTGCGAGAGATTATTCCCTCGGGTAGTGAATGACGTAGGTCCTAGCGGATGAAATTTTTTAAACATTTTATTCCTAGGAAGGGGGACCGGAAGATGGAATACTCAACTTTCGGAAGACATGTAGCTGTTGATGCTTGGGGTGTAGATTTTGATTTGCTGAACAGCGCGGAGTCCTTGCAAGCTCACATGGTAGAAGCTGCAGAGGCATGCGGCGCAACGGTTCTCTCTGTGCAGTCCAAACAGTTCGAGCCTCAAGGCGCAACGGTTCTTGTACTGTTATCTGAGAGTCATCTCTCCATTCACACGTATCCTGAGAAAGGTTTCGCGGCGCTGGATTGCTACACATGCGGCGAGACGGTAGATCCTCAGCTTGCGATCGATTACATGCTGGCGGTACTCAAGCCGAAGACGGCACACGCGAAGAAGCTGGTGCGCGGCATGGGCGAACTGCAAGTCGTAGAACCTGAATTGAAAAGCGTACAGCTGGTATAAGCTTTGCCGGCATTACCGTAACCATGACGCTATGCGTCATGGTTACTTTTTTTCGTGAGCCCGAAGCGTATCGTAGTATAAAGGCAAGGGTACACGTTTACAATAGGGGATGTCTGGATTTTCATACTTTTTTCATAATTGCCGCCGTACGGCCTGTCGAACTATGCTATACTAATTTTGTTCATTTCAATTACGGAAGGTGGTGACGCATGTGCACATCATGGTTGTGGGTTTGAATTATCGGACTTCGCCCGTCGAAGTACGCGAACGATTCACGTTCGCCGAAGAAGACCTGGCTGAGGCCGTTAAGCAACTCAAACAAACGAAGAGCATCTTGGAGGGCGTCATCGTTGCCACTTGCAATCGGACAGAAATCTATGCGGTCGTCGACCGTCATCATCTTTGCGGCCACTATGTCCGCACGTTCATGGAGCAATGGTTCGGCATGCGTCGGGATCAATTCACGCAGCATCTCTATATGTACGAGGATGAGCAGGCAATCGAGCATCTATTCCGCGTAGCGAGCGGCTTGGACTCGATGGTCATCGGAGAGACGCAAATTTTAGGGCAGGTTAGGGACGCGTTCCTGCTGGCCCAGCGCCAGAAAGCAACGGGTACCTTGTTCAATATGCTATTCAAGCAAGCCGTCACGCTCGCTAAACGGGCACATGCAGAAACCTCGATCGGCGAGGCTGCCGTCTCGGTGAGCTATGCAGCGGTCGAGCTGGGCAAACGGATCTTCGGGCAATTCGCCGGGAAGACCGTCATGATTATGGGCGCAGGCAAGATGAGCGAACTGACGGTGAAGCATCTGTACGCGAACGGCGCGGACCGCGTCCTCGTCGTGAACCGGACCTATGAGCGCGCCGTCGAGCTTGCCGATAAATTCAACGGTATCCCGCTTACCTATGCGGATGCGGTACGCCGGCTGCCGGAAGCGGATGTTGTCATCAGTTCGACGGGCTCGCAGGAGTACGTCCTGACGATGAAGCAAGTCGAAGAGGCGATGCAGCAGCGCAAGTCGCGCCCGTTGTTCATGATCGATATTGCGGTCCCGCGGGATCTTGATCCAGCAATATCTTCGGTAGCGAACGTGTTCTTGTACGATATCGATGATCTGGAAGGAATCGTGGAGAGTAATCTGGAACAGCGCAAGCGGGAGGCTGTGAAGATCGATGCGATGATCGAGGCCGATCTTGAAGCTTACCGTCAATGGTATAAGACGCTTGGCGTCGTGCCGTTGATCCGCGCCTTGCAGACGAAGGCCGAAGCGATTCATCAGGAGACGATGGGAAGCCTGATGAACAAGTTGCCGGATCTGGACGAACACGAGCTGAAAGTCATTCGCAAGCTGACGAAGAGCATCGTGAATCAGATGATGCAGGATCCGATCGTGCGAATCAAGGATATGGCCGGCGACAAACGGGCCGGTGACGCGATGGACATGTTCGTGAAGCTGTTCGCGCTCGAAGAGACGCTGGAGCAGCAGGCGAAGGACAAGGCCGGAACCGAGCGAGCGAACGTGAGGCCGACGGCAGCAACAGACGAGGCTCCGCGCACTTCTGCCATTACCGGCAGCGGACTTGCGGTCGTAACGCCTTAGGTTGGTCCGACGGGAGGCACCGATGGTTACCAACAATTATTTATTCACCATGATGATCGTCATCTATGCCCTGAGCCTTCTGTTTTATTTCTCCGATTTCGCTCGCGCGAATCGGAGCGCGAAACGGATAGGTACAGGGCTCCTTATTTTCGTATGGGTGATGCAGACCGTATTCCTGCTGCTGGGCCTGGGGCAATATGACGATTGGTCGCTTGCAACGCGGTTCGATTATATGTTCTTTTTCACCTGGCTGCTGCTGACGCTGTCGCTTGCCGCCAGCCGTTTCGTGCGGTTCGAGCTTCCGGTATTCTTCATCAATGTCATCGCCTTCGCCATGCTTGCCGTCATCTTCGTCGGCAACAAAGGGCAGGAGACGCCGCTTGCCCCTTGGGAGATGGCGCAGGAGTTACTCTCCATTCATATCGGTCTGGTCTTATGCGCGTATGCCGCCTTCACGTTCAGCGCGATTTTCTCGAGCATGTACCTGTTCTTGCACGGGCAGTTGAAGGAGAAAAATTGGTCGCAGACGATGCGCAGGCTTCCGAGTCTTGCGAGCGTCGAGCAGTATACGCTGCGAGCCATAATAATCGGAACGCCGCTATTGATTCTATCGCTGTCCGTCGCGCTCGCCTCGCTGCTGGTCGAAGGACGCTCTGCGCTGCTGCTCGATTGGAAGGTGTTCTCTTCCTTCACTGCTTTGGCCTTTTACGTCAGTTATATCGTGAAGAGAACGGTACTGAACCATGCGGGACCCCAGCTTGCCAGATGGAGCCTGCTCGCGTTCGCGGTGCTTCTGATCAATATGTTCTTGAACTCGGTGTCGAGGTTCCATTCATGGTCGTAGGGGCGGTGAGGCGATGGGTCGCAAAGCGTCGAAGTTTTATCCGATTATGCTCGACGTAGCCGGCAAGCCTTGCCTTGTCGTGGGAGGCGGTCAGGTGGCTGAGCGCAAGACGCTCGGTCTGCTCGATGCGGATGCCGCCGTGAGGCTCGTAAGCCCTGACTTGACGCCGCGTCTTATGCAACTGGCCGAAGACGGGGTTGTGCAGGTGAGGCAGGGGGAATACCGAATAGAGGATATGAACGACGCACGACTCGTCATTGCGGCGACATCGGATCAAGAGACGAATGAACGGATCGCGAGGGATGCCGCTGCACGCGGCATTCCGGCTAACGTCGCCGACCGGTCAGACGGCGGTGACTTCATCACGCCGTCCGTCGTAAGACGAGGGGATCTCGTGCTTACTGTATCGTTATCCGGCGCGAGTCCTTCGCTTGCCGCCAAGATTGCGGCCGAGCTGTCCGACCGATACGGCGAGTCATATGAGGACTACGCGCTATGGCTGCGCAGGCTGCGCGAGCTGGCCCTGCAGGACGTCGCGGATATCGCGGTACGTAAGCGCGTGCTGAGGGCGGCGCTCGAGGTCGAAGAGGCGGAGTGGCGCAGCGATACGGATGAAGACAAGCTGCGGGCACGGCTTCGGGGACTAACGGCCGATGGCGGAGAAACAGGCATAGCCGGCGAAAATGGAGGATGAACGAGATGGCACATCATGAAGCGCGAACGATTATCGTAGGGACGAGGCAGAGCGCGCTGGCGCTGACGCAGACCGGTCAAGTGATCGAGGCGTTGGAACGCATCGCTGCGGAGCAAGGGCTGCCTTATACGTTCGAGGTGAAGAAGATCGTCACGAAGGGCGATCGCATCTTGGACGTGACGCTGTCGAAGGTCGGCGGCAAGGGACTGTTCGTGAAGGAGATCGAGCAGGCATTGCTCGACGGCGAGATCGATCTAGCCGTACATAGCATGAAGGATGTACCGCATGCGCTGCAAGATGGGCTGATGCTAGGCGCTATTCCGAAGCGCGTGGATCCGCGGGATGCGTTGATTGCAGGCGAATGCCGATCGATCGCGGAGCTGCCTCAGGGAGCTAAGGTCGGTACGAGCAGCCTTAGACGGGCGAGCCAATTGAAGCGGCTGCGGCCCGATCTGCAGTTGGAGTCGATTCGGGGCAACATCGATTCTCGCATTAAGAAGCTGGAGACAGAAGGCTTCGACGCCATTATTCTCGCGATGGCCGGCCTGCTGCGCATGGGCTGGGAGGGCCGCGCCTCTGCGCCGATTCCGGTTGAACAGTGCGTGCCGGCTGTAGGGCAGGGCGCGCTCGGCATCGAATGCCGCGCGGCGGACGAGCGAATTCGAGAGCTGTTGGCCTTATACAGCGACAGCGATACGGTAACCGCGGTCGCGGCGGAACGAAGCTTCCTCGGCGCGCTGAACGGCGGCTGCCAGGTGCCGATCGGCGCCTATGCAGAGGTCGTCGGCGACGAAGTCGAACTGACCGGCATGGTCGGCACGCCGGATGGCAAGGTGCTGCTCAAGGAGACGGCAAGAGGCAGCAGTCCGGAAGAGCTGGGGCTGCGGCTGGCCGACACGCTGAGCAAGCAGGGAGCGGACCGCATTCTGGAGGAAGCAAGGGGATAGTGGAATGACCAAGGGGAAGGTCTATCTGGTCGGCGCCGGACCCGGCGATCCGAAACTGATTACGGTAAGGGGCATGGAATGCTTGGCACGGGCGGACGTTGTCGTCTATGACCGGCTGGCGAGCCCGCGGCTGCTGCGTTACATGAAGCCAGGCGCGGATAAGGTGTACGTAGGGAAGCTGCCCGATCGCCATACGATGAAGCAAGAGGATATCAACCAATTGCTCGTCGATCTGGCGCTGGAGGGCAAGGTCGTCACGCGGCTGAAAGGCGGCGACCCGACGATCTTCGGACGCGTCGGCGAAGAGGCCGAGCTGCTGCATGACCACGGAATCGAGTTCGAGATCGTGCCGGGCATTACGTCGGCGATCGCGGTACCCGCTTACGCGGGCATCCCGGTCACCCATAGAGATCTTGCTTCTTCCTTGTCGATCATTACGGGGCACGAGAGCCCCGAGAAACTCGATCGCATGATTCAGTGGGAGAAGGTAACGCTCGCTACCGGTACGCTCATCTTCTTGATGGGCGTCGCCAAAATCGGGTATATCAGCGAGCAACTTATCAAACACGGCAAACCGGCGGACACGCCGGTTGCGCTCGTACGGTGGGGAACGCGCGTCGAGCAGCGGACGCTGACGGGAACGCTTGCCGACATCGAGGATAAAGTGACGGCTTCGAACTTCAAGCCTCCGGCCGTCATCATCGTAGGCGAGGTCGTGAAGCAACGGGAGAAGCTGGCATGGTATGAGAAGAAGCCGTTATTCGGCACGCGAGTCCTCGTGACGCGCGCACGCGCGCAAGCAAGCGAGCTGGCGGAACAGATCGAGGAGTTGGGCGGCGAGCCCGTCGAATTCCCGGTAATCGAGACGCGCTTGCCCGCGGGGGTCGAAGCGGAGACGAGGCTGCGGACGGCTATGGAAGCAGCGGAACAATACGACTGGCTGATGTTCACGAGCGTGAACGGGGTCGACTATTTCTTCCGGTGGCTGCAAGCATTCGGCATCGATATCCGCCGTTTCCACAAGGCCCGGATTGCTGCTGTCGGCCCGAAGACAGCGGAAGCGCTGTTCGGCAGAGGCTTGACGGTGGAGGAGCTTCCGGTGAAGTTCCATGCGGAGGGTCTCTTGGACAGCTTGAAGGATGCCGTGCAGCAAGGGCAGAAGGCGCTTCTGCCGCGCGGCGACCTGGCCCGCGAGGTGCTGCCGCGCGAGCTTGCCGCGCTTGGCGTAACGCCGGTCGAGATCGACGTGTACGAGACAGTGACGGCGGATGGCGACGACGACGGCGTGCTGGAGCTGCTGCGGGACGGAGAAATCGATATCGTCACGTTCACCAGTTCATCCACCGTGACGAATCTGCTGGAGCGGATGAGGCAGCTAGGCGTCGAATCGCCGGCCGAGCTGCTGCAGCAGGCGGCAATCGCAAGTATCGGACCGCTTACTTCGATGACGGCCGCTGCCGCCGGTCTTACCGTTGCGATCGAGCCGGAGCATGCAACGATCGATGGGCTGCTCGCCGCGCTGACCGCTTATCGTGCCGCCGGCAGCGAGCAATAAGACGAGCAACCACTTCGAGATGAGAGCAGAGGAGAGAATGAGCATGAGTTATCCGATCGTGAGGAACCGCAGGCTGCGCCGTTCGGCTGCAATGCGCAGCCTAGTCAGAGAAACGGTATTGACAGTCGACGATTTCATCTATCCGATCTTCGTTACGCACGGCCATAATATCAAGGAAGAGATCGTTTCGATGCCGGGTGTGCATCATTACTCGCTAGACCGTCTGGAGGAGGAAATTGCCCGCATCCGGAGAGCAGGCGTGAAGGCGATACTGTTATTCGGGATTCCGGAGCATAAGGATGCCGTCGGAACGTCAGCGTACGATCCGAACGGGATCGTACAGGAAGCGACCCGGACCATTAAGCGATGGGCACCGGATCTGTTGGTCATTGCGGACACTTGTCTCTGCCAATTCACCGATCATGGCCATTGCGGCGTCGTACATACCCACCCGTCCGGATCGGCCGAGATCCACAACGATGAGTCGCTGGAGCTTCTCGCACGCACGGCGGTCGCACAGGCAGAGGCCGGAGCGGACGTGATTGCGCCCTCGAACATGATGGACGGCTTCGTGGCGGCGATTCGCGCAGGTCTGGATGCGGCGGGCTTCACCGAGACGCCGATTCTGTCGTACTCCGTGAAGTACGCATCGGCCTTCTACGGGCCGTTCCGCGATGCCGCGCATTCGGCGCCGCAATTCGGCGATCGCAAGACATACCAGATGGATCCCGCGAACGTGAGGGAAGCGCTTCGCGAAGCGGAAGCCGACGTAGCCGAAGGCGCCGACATGCTGATGGTGAAACCGGCGCTTGCCTATATGGATGTCATCCGCGTACTGAAGGACAGCTTCGACCTGCCGGTCGCGGCGTATAACACAAGCGCGGAATACGCCATGGTGAAGGCCGCCGCGGCGAACGGCTGGATCAATGAACAAGCGATCGTGCTGGAGACCTTGACCGGCATGAAGCGTGCCGGCGCAGACCTGATCATTACGTATCATGCAGTGGATGCCGCGGAATGGCTGGCTGCCCGCAATTAGCCGCAGCAACGGCAAAGACCGCCGGGAACGATCCGTTCTCCGGCGGTCTTATGCGATTCGTTATCGGCTCGGCGCGTGTTCGCGAAGCCGGTTAGTTCCTGAGCTTGCTGAGGTCGAGCGTGTATTCGCCGACGCCTAGCCGAAGCAAACCGCGCTCCTCGACGTCTCGGATGACCTGCGAGAGCACTTGCTTCTGTACGCCTGCCATCTGCGCGAGCTCGTCGAAGTTAAGCGGCATCTTGATGACGATGAAGTTCCCGGTTCGGGAGCCATGGCGATTCGCCAGCAAGATCAGATTCTTGATGACACGCGTTCGGGAATCCAAAAACGTCAGATCATGCACATGCTGGTTCGTGTCGCGCAGTCTCTGGCACAGCTCTGCCATAATATTGCGGGTGATGTCGAAATTGCTCTTCAGCAGATTATGGAAAGGATCTTCCGCTACGAGCAGCACGGTGGACAGCTCCAGCGTCTGCGCGGATGCCGACCGCGGGCGGCCGTCCAAGAGAGACAACTCTCCGAAGCCGTCGCCGCTCTGAAGCAGTGAGAGCACCTTCTCCTCGCCGTTGGTGCCGCGCTTGAAGATCTTGATCGAACCCTTCAGAATGATGTAGAAGGCCGCGCCGTGATCGTTTTCGTGGAAGAGGACGGTCTGGGCGGGGATCGTCTGGCGGTGAGCAATGGCGAGAATGTTATGCAATTGGTCGTCGGTCAGATTCTCGAATAGCGATACATTCTTAATCAGTTCAATCATGAATGGTCCCTCTCGTTCTACCTTGATAATATCTAGTGTAGCACAGAGCGTCGACATGAAAAAGATGGGAGTTGACGAATATGGTCGAAAAAAATCGATTGCGCAAAGACGATCTGTCCAAGGAGGCATTCGAGCGGGCGAAGAAGAGCATTCCCGGCGGCGTGAACAGCCCTGTTCGGGCATTCAAATCCGTCGGCCTGACGCCGGTCTACGTCGATCGCGGCGAAGGCGCCAGAATCCACGATATCGACGGGAATAGCTACATCGACTATGTACTGTCCTGGGGGCCCCTAATCATGGGCCATGCGCATCCTGAGGTTGTCGAGGCGCTTAAGCGCACGGCGGAGAAGGGAACAAGCTTCGGCGCGCCGACGGAGATGGAGACGTTAATGGCAGAGCTAGTGGCAGAACGCGTGCCTTCGATCGAGGTCGTGCGGATGGTCAATTCCGGCACGGAGGCCACGATGAGCGCGCTTCGCTTGGCGCGGGGATATACGAAGCGCAGCAAAATATTGAAATTCGAAGGCTCCTACCACGGTCATGCCGACAGTCTGTTGATCAAGGCTGGCTCGGGGGTCGCCACGCTTGGACTGCCGGACAGCCCCGGCGTGCCGGAGAGCGTCGCGACGCATACGATCACGGTGCCGTATAACGACCTTGCGTCGGTTAAGCTTGCATTCGAGAAGTACGGCGAAGAAATCGCTTGCGTCATCGTGGAGCCGATCGCCGGCAACATGGGCGTCGTGCCTCCTCTGCCTGGCTTTCTGGAAGGGCTGAGGAAGGTGACTTCGGAATACGGCAGCCTATTGATTTTCGACGAGGTCATGACCGGCTTCCGCGTTCATTATCATTGCGCGCAGGGCCTATACGGCGTGACGCCGGACTTGACTTGCCTCGGCAAGGTCATCGGCGGGGGGCTGCCGGTCGGCGCTTACGGCGGACGGCGGGATATCATGGAGATGATGGCGCCGAGCGGACCGATCTACCAAGCAGGCACGTTGTCCGGCAATCCGCTCGCGATGGCCGCAGGCTATACGACGCTGAAGCTGCTGACGCCCGAGACTTATGAACGGCTGGAACAGCTGTCTGTCCGCCTGCAGCGCGGCTTCGAGGACAATGCCGAGCGCCGTTCGATCCCTGCAACGATTAATCGCGTGGGTTCGATGATCTGCCCGTTCTTCACCGAGTTGACCGTAATCGACTACGATACGGCCAAACAGGCGGATCTGGGGCAGTTCAGGGCGTATTTCGGCGAGATGCTGAATCGCGGCATCAGCATTGCGCCTTCGCAATATGAAGGCATGTTCATGTCCGCCGTGCATACGGAAGCGGATATCGACGCAACGA
This sequence comes from Bacillota bacterium, assembly GCA_023433615.1. GTDB lineage: Bacteria > Bacillota > Bacilli > Paenibacillales > Paenibacillaceae > Paenibacillus_I. Next base: position 9,591 of record JAEZCJ010000205.1, read on the forward strand.
TTGCGGCACACGACGAAGCGCTCGCAGCGCTTAAATAAATTCATGAACCTTAGGAGGGGCAGAGATGCAGAAGCTTGACCTGCGGCTCGCGGTGCGCGACGGCCAATGGCTGCGCATTCCGCTGCCCAGTCCGGTTCCGGAGATGCTGACGGCCGGCAGTCACCCGCACCGCGTGCGGCAATGGCTGCTGGCTGCTGCTATTCTGCCGGACAAATGGGTGAACCGGCTGTTCTCGGTGGGCGGGATTCGGCTGGACGACGGTCATCTGCTGCTGCAAGCGTTCCCTGCGTACGATTGGACGGGGCATTCGCTCTTGGCTGCAGGCGGAGAGCGCTCCGATGCACGTGTCCCTGAAGCAGCCGTGCTCAACGAGGACGACTGGTGCCTCGTGCTGGACAAACCTGCCGGCATGCCGGTGCACCCCGCTCGAGCCGGTCATCGCGGCACGTTGGACGAATGGGCGGTACGCCATGTGCTTGCTCGCGGGGACATGGCGCATGTCCGTCATATCCATCGGCTGGATGACGATACATCGGGTCCGGTGCTGTACGCGAAGAACGATCTGGCCCAGTGGCGCCTCGACGAAGCGATGCGGGATAAGCGGATCGACCGGCAGTACGTTGCTCTGGTGCATGGCATACCGCGGCTGCGACAGGGGAAGATCGATGCGCCGATCGGCAAGGATCGCAGCCATGGCGCCAGACGGCGAGTCTCGCCTGCCGGCGACCATGCCGTTACCCATTACGAGACGCTCGAGACGTACGATGCCGCAGCGCTGCTGCGCGTGAGATTGGAGACGGGGCGAACGCATCAGATTCGCGTACATCTAAGCCATATCGGCCACCCGCTGATCGGGGACACGCTGTACGGCGCTCCCGCGGACCCGCTGCTGCGCCGTCAGGCACTGCACGGGGAGCGGCTCAGCTTCCCGCATCCCTGGACGCTAGAAGAGATTACGGTACTGTCTGCCTTGCCTGCGGAGATGGAAGCGGCAAGGCGCCGGCTGGGCTCGCGGCCAAAATGATAGGCATGCCATCCTTCCGATAGCCATATAGATAGGTATTGAGCGATCATGTCACTTCAGATGCGACAGTACCGAATAGGGAGGATGAAGCGTGTTGAATCCATCGAACGGATTGCGGTTTGACGTGTACGAGCGCGTACATTTGCCGGTCGACGTGGCGGATATTCACGAGCTTGAAGAAATTGAGCTAACCCCGCAGATTCAAGTTGTGCATCAGGGCGAACAGGTGCTGCTGCGCGGCAACCTGCTGCTGAACGGCGCCTATGCGTCCCAAGGCGAGAGCAGGGAAACGCGGGCGCTGGAGCATTGGATTCCCGTGGAAATTACGCTGCCGCTGAATCGGGTCCGCAGCCTCGAAGACATTCGCGTCGAGGTCGAAAACTTCGACGTCGACCTGCTGTCTGCCCGGACGCTTAACATTACGGGCGTGTTGTCACTAAGAGGCGTGGAAGTAAGAGAGGCTGAGGCGCCGTCTGCTCCTCCAGCATGGGTGGACGAACCGTTCACGGTCGTGCATCGGCGGGAGCCGGAAGAAGCGAGTCGCGATCTCGAAGCCGTTGAAGCAGCCGCGATCCCGGAGCAGAACGCTCAGCCGGAACGGCGGGATGCCGCCGATTCCGGCATCGCCGAATTGGAGTCGGTGCAGTGGACGAATCTGGCCGCGTTCCAGCAGGAAACGCTTGAACGTCTGCCTTCCGCCGATTCCGGCATTCGGGCGGAAACTGCGCCAGAGTCGAACACGCTAGAGCTTGCTGCGGAACATGACAGGACAGTTGCCGCAGACGCGAACGAGCCGCAGACGGAGCGCCCGGCGGCGGCAGGCGAGACGACAGGCGAGACGGCAGCCGAGACGGCAGCCGAGGCGGACGGGGGCGAACAGCCATTCGAGGCTCCGATTCAAGCGCTGGAAACGCCGCAGGCGATCGTTGCCGATGCGCTGCCCGCGCAAGATGCGGATGGAGCGAAGCCGGACTTGAAGATCGCGCTAGGCGCCAAGAAAACGGAAGCCCAGCCGGATCATTCCCAAGCGATGGGCCTTAGTTCGCTGCTGCAGTCGAATCGGCGGGAGCAGGAAGTCCGCCAAGCTGCCGCAGAACAAGAGCAGGCAAAGCAGCAGGCGGAAGCGGCCGCGCTGGCAAGCGCGCAAGGCGAGGAGATCGAGTGGAAGAGCCTGTTCTTAAGCCGGGACCCGAATGCGGAGGCGTTCCGCAAGGTGCGGATGTGCATTGTCCAGCGCGACGATACGCTCGATGCGATCGCGGGCCGCTATCAGCTCAATCCTCGCGAGATCGTGTTGTACAACAGGCTTGCGCAGCATGAAGTCGCCGAAGGCCAAGTGCTGCTCATTCCTTGATCGCAGGCCCTTGCCCCTAACCCCTGCCGTCGTATTGACGGCAGGGGTTAAGATCGTTATTATAGGTAATAATAGTTAAGGACCGATTGTGATTACGTAGCATCTCGAGAAGCATATTCGGCGTCGAATCTTGAACGCTAGCACAATTTCCGGTGCTCATGTAGCTTTGACTACACTGCGCTCCTCAATTGCTACTATCCTTCAACCTTCTCGGTACTGACAATCGGCCATTGTTAAAAACAGTGATGGGGAAGAGTGCAGCTATTGCCTTCAGAGAGCGGAACCGTTACGCTGCGAGGTTCCGCAGGATCGAAGCTGCTACGGGTCGCCCCGGAGTTGCCTCCGTCGAACGCTTCAAGCGATAGGGGGGGCCGGCTTGCCGCCGTTATCGGCCCTAAGTGCCGCACGAATCATGTTGATGGGTGCGGAATAAAGGTGGTACCACGGAAGCGCAGCCTTTCGTCCTTTGAGGACGAAGGGCTTTTTTTACGTTCTCGCTGTGGGTTAATCATGCGCGCGACGCCGTGAGGCTAAGCGCAGGCGAATAGTGGAGGTAAGGACGATGTCAGGAACAAATAGCGCAAATCAAATGCCGACAACCTATGATCCGAAGTCGGCAGAGCAGAAATGGTACGATTATTGGCTAAACGGCAAATTTTTCGAGGCAGGGAAGCGCCCGGACGCGCCGTCATACACGATCGTGATCCCGCCGCCGAACGTAACGGGCATGCTCCATATCGGGCATGCGCTGGACTGTACGCTGCAGGATATTCTGGTGCGGACGAAGCGGATGCAGGGCTACGATGCCCTATGGCTGCCCGGTACCGACCATGCAGGCATCGCGACGCAGACGAGAGTCGAATCGAAGCTTCGCGAAGAAGGTTTGACCCGGTACGACCTCGGCCGCGAGAAGTTCCTGGAGAAGGTATGGGAATGGAAGGAGCTGTATGCGGGGACGATCCGCGAGCAATGGGCGAAGATGGGCTTCTCGCTGGACTACTCCCGCGAGCGCTTCACGCT
>JAEZCJ010000192.1 GCA_023433615.1 Bacillota bacterium
GCTCCGTTCAACGACATCTTCTACAAGGAATGCTTCTACAACGCGCTGTTCCCGGCTGTCCAATATTTGGAGAGCGATATCCTGCCCATCCTGCTGAACGATGCGATTCTGTATCGTTTCGATCAACGGAACCGGCATTTCCAAGTGGTCTATAAACCTTCGATGGAGGTGGATAAGCTGTTGGCCGCGCACGGAATCCGGATGCAGAGCGAAGCGGAGGGAGATGCCGCATTGTTGGATCGCATCAGGAAGTCGATCCGCGGGAATCGACCGGTCATCCTCCGGGCAGACGTGTACTATTCGTCGACGAGGGCAGATACGTACCTGACGCGGCATTGGCCGCATGCCTGGCTCGTATTCGGCTTCGACGACCGCAGCGGCAAGCTCGCGGTACTCGAGCATGACCGCGCGGAGAATTTAACGTACCGGCGACGCTGGGTCAGCTATGACGATGCGGTTCGCTGCCATAACGGCTATCTCGAGCAATTCGGAACGGACGAGCCCGTCTACTACGAATTCGGCAAGGCGGCTGATCGACGGGAAGGTGCATCGCATGCTCCAGGAGCGGCGGTTAACGACATGATCTCGCGCTTGCTCGAACGGCAGAAGGAAGTGTACGACGGGCTGAATGATCTCGAGCGGTTCGTCGGCTTAATCAAGCGCACCTTGCTGGCGGGGCATTCGATTCGGGCCTTTCCGGAGGAGCTGATCGATGCGCTGACGCAGATCGTGAACGCCAAAGCGATGGAGAGCTACCGCCTTCATAGGCTGTATGGCAGCCATGCGATCGAGATGCCGAATCTGGAGGCGTGGAAGCAGGTCAGGGCCAGGCTTGCCAAAGCGATATTCGCTTCGCGCATGGATGCCGGTTACGCGGCTTCCCTGGCTGCGGAGCTGGACCTGGCGTATGAGAAGGAACGGCAGTTCCATGATCGGCTGTTCGAACGGCTGGCTGTAGATTGGACGAACGAAATAAGAAGCGGAAGGTAGATGATGAGGGTGGTCAAGGTAGGTGTCATCGGCGCAGGCGTGATGGGCAGCGGGGTTGCGCAGTCCGCGGCAATGGCCGGTCTTACGGTTAGCTTGCTGGATATTCAGGAGGCGAAGCTCGAGCAAGCGAAGGAAACGATCAGCAGTGCGCTCCGATTCCGCGCGCTATTCGGCGCAGCGGACAATGCGGAATCTTCCGAAGCCATTCTGGAGCGTATCCGGTTCGGACAAGGCTATGAGCTGCTGCGGGACGCGGATTTCGTCATCGAGAACGCAACGGAGGATTGGGAGGTGAAGAAGGCAATCTATGAATCGATTGACGGCATCTGCAAGGACAGCTGCTATTTCATGATCAATACCTCCTGCATCTCCATTACGAAATTGGCCGCATTGACCCGGAGGGCGGATCGCGTTGCGGGAACGCATTTCATGAACCCTGTCCCGATGAAGCGGACAATCGAGGTCATTCGCGGCTATCACACGTCGGATTCGACCATTGCCGCAATCGGCGGCTTATTGGAGAAGATGGGCAAGGACATGATCGTCGTGGAAGATTACCCCGGCTTCGTCTCGAACCGAATCTCTCATTTATACATGAATGAAGCCGCTTACGTGGTGCAGGATCAAGTCGCCTCGCCTGAAGCGGTGGACGATATTTTCAAACGATGCTACGGCCACGCGATGGGACCGCTGGAAACCGCCGACCTGATCGGGCTGGACACGGTCGTTCACTCGTTGAACGTGCTGTATGAGAGCTACCAGGATCCCAAGTTCCGCTGCTGTCCCCTTCTGAAAAAAATGGTAGAGGCCGGCTTGCATGGGAAGAAAAGCGGTCAAGGCTTCTATACGTACGACATGTAATCGATTCGACTAAATCCAAAAGGGAGAGTGTGAATAATGGAAGAAACGAAAGCGAGAATCAAGCGGTTTTTATCCCGGTTTTTCAGAAAGCACGAATTGGGGGATGACGAGGATATTTTCGCGCTGGGCTTCGTCAATTCGTTGTTCGCCATGCAGTTGGTCATGTTTCTGGAGAAGGAATTCCATATCCGGATCGACAGTCAGGACATGGATCTCGATAACTTCAGAACGGTGAATCGGATGATTGCGATGGTCGAAGGGAAAAAGGCGGTTTCATAAATGAAGCGGGAGGCTGCATATGAAAATGGAACTCACGCAGGAACAGATGGAATGGCAGGCGCAATTTCGCGGCTTTGTCGATCGAGAAGTTATCCCCCATGCCGAATACAATGACCGGGAGCAGCGAATCGAATCCCGCAGTCTATCGGCCATTATGCAAGCCGGCTATCTGGGTTCGATGATTCCGAAGCGCTACGGCGGCATGGAGCTGGATAACATTACGCTTGGCGTGCTCAGCGAAGAGCTGGGACGAGGCTGTTCATCCGTGAGGAGCCTGCTGACGGTACACGGCATGGTAGCATTGGCGATTCTGCGGTGGGGCACGGAGGAACAGCGGGTGCAGTGGCTTCCGAGGCTTGCCTCCGGCGAGCGGATCGGCGCATTCGGCCTTACCGAACCGTTCGCGGGCAGCGACGCCAAGGGGATCGAGACGACAGCGATGCTTGACGGAGAGACGTACGTGCTGAGCGGCAAGAAGAAATGGATCACGATGTCCCAGATCGCCGACGTCTTCCTGATCTTCGCCAAATGCGAAGGCCGCCCGACCGCCTTTATCGTCGAGAAGGATCGTCCCGGGCTCACGGTCTCTCCGATGTTCGGGCTGATGGGCGCAAGAGCTTCCATGATCGCGGAGGTCAGCTTGGAGAACTGCCGCATTCCGAAGGGGAACTTGCTGGGGAGGATCGGCGCCGGGTTGTCGCATATCGCCTTGTCCTGTCTGGATTTCGGAAGGTATACGATCGCCTGCGGATGCGTAGGGCTGGCGCAGGCTTGTCTGGAGGCCTCCGTCCAGTATGCCAGCACAAGGGTTCAGTTCGGCGGGCCGCTGAAGGATAACCAGCTGATCCAGAAAATGATCACGGAGATGGCCGTTAACAGCAAAGCCGCAAGGCTGCTCTGCTACAAGGCCGGATACTTAAGGGATGCGGTCGATCCGGAAAGCATCGCGGAGACGTGGGTGGCGAAATATTATGCTTCCATTATGGTGAACCGAGCTGCCAGCGACGCCGTTCAGATCCATGGCGCCAACGGCTGCCACAACGGCTACCCTGTCGAACGATATTATCGGGATGCGAGAATCAACGAGATCATTGAGGGCACGACGCAAATGCACGAAATATTGATTGCGGAGCAGACGTACGTATCGCTGGGACACGGCATCACGCATCACGCCGTTATCTCATAACAAAGGAGAGGGACGCCCGTGGCATATAACATTGAAGAGAAAAGGCCGGATACGAAGAAACGGAAAATCAAATGCGTCGTCTGGGATCTCGACAACACGATTTGGAACGGCATATTGGTCGAAGACGAGACGGTGAGGCTGCGGGAGATTGCCGTGCGGATCATCAAGACATTGGACGAGCGGGGGATTCTGCAGTCTGTCGCGAGCCGGAACGACTATGATGTCGCGTTCAAGAAATTAGTGGATTTCGGGATTCATGAATACTTCATCTATCCGCAAATCGACTGGGGGAATAAATCGGGTTCGATCAAAACGATCGTGGAGTCCATTAACATCGGCATGGATACCATAGCCTTTATCGATGACCAGCCTTACGAGCGGGAAGAGGTGTTGTTCCATCACCCGGAAGTGCTCTGCATCGATTCCGCCGATCTGGAGGGACTGCTCGACATGCCGGAGTTCAACCCGACTTTCGTGACGGACGATTCCAGCCAGCGCAGGAAGCTCTATATGCACGACATTACGCGCAAACGAATCGAGGAATCCTTCGAGGGCTCGCAGGAGGAATTTCTATCGTCGCTTCGGATGGTGTTCACCATCGGGCCGGTCGAGGGCGAAGATCTGAAGCGGGCGGAGGAGCTGACGGTGAGGACGCACCAGCTGAATGCGACGGGCTATACGTATTCGTACGAAGAACTGGATGCGTTCCGCCATTCCCCCAATCATAAGCTGCTCATTGCCGGTCTCGAGGACAAGTACGGCCCTTACGGTAAAATCGGTCTGACCTTGCTGGAATGCGACCGGCAGGTCTGGACGCTGAAGCTGCTGCTGATGTCGTGCCGCGTCATGTCCAGGGGCGTCGGCAGCGTCATGCTGAACTTCGTGGCGAAGCAGGCGCATGAAGCCGGAGCCGCCCTAAGGGCGGAGTTCGTACCGACGGATCGCAATCGGATGATGCTGCTGACCTACAAATTCGCGGGGTTCCAGGAAGTGGAGACGCGGGACGGACTGATCGTATTCGAGCATGACCCGAACCGAATCCAGGAGACGCCGGCGTACGTGACCTTATTGAATCACTGCGGTTGAGATCCGCTGCATGAACCAACCAATTGGAGGGGTATTTAATGGAGAAAATCGCATTCTTGTTTCCAGGCCAGGGCTCGCATTTCGTCGGCATGTCGAAGGGGCTTCATGATCAATATCCAATCGTGAGACAAACGTTCGAGGAAGCGAATGACATGCTCGGCTACGACATTGCCCGCTTATGCTTCGAAGGCTCGCTGGCCGAGCTCAGTGAAGCGAAGCATGCCCAGCCGGCGATCCTGATCTCCAGCGTGGCCAGCTTCCGCGTGTACATGCAGGAGCAAGGCATCGTTCCCCAGTTTCTGGCCGGCCATAGCCTCGGCGAATATTCAGCCTTTACGTGCGCTGGAGCGATCCGGTTCGCCGACGCGATTGAGTTGCTGCACTTGCGCGGCCAGTTAACGGATGAAATCGCCGCTGCCGGAGCAGGCGCCATGACGATCATTGACGGCGTGGACAGCAGCCTGGTGGCGGAGGAATGCAAGAAGATGCAGCAGGACGGACGCAGGGTATGGCTATCCTGCTACAATTCGCCTACCCAGACCGCCATCTCGGGCGATCAAGATGCCGTGATGGAGCTGGAGGATCGCTTGGCGGATAACGGGGGACAGGTTACGCCGCTGCTTGCCAGCGCACCGTTTCACTGCACGCTGATGGAGCCGATCGTCGACCGATTGACGGAGAAGTTAGATCGTCTGACGTACGGATTTTTTAAGTATCCGGTCATTACGAATTTGAACGGGCAGCCGATGGCGCATCCGGAGCGCATAGCCGACAACTTGAAGCATCATATTCTGAGCCCGGTTCAATGGGAGCGTACGATGAAGTACTTGAAGGACAAGGGGGTAACGCTGGCGATCGAGATGGGTGCCAAGAACGTCATGACGAATATGGTGAAGGCCAACGTAGACGGGATCGAAGCGCTCTGCTACGGGGCCAAGGAGGATCGCAAGAAGGTCGAGCAGATTCTATCCGCGTATCCGGGCCTGAAGAAGCATATTCCGACGATCGTCACCAGATGTCTGGCTGTCGCGGTAGCGACCCCGAACCAGAATTGGGATAACGAGGAGTACCAAGAGAAGGTGTCCAAATCGTACAAGCAAATCCAGAGCATTCAAGATCGTCTCGACGAAGCGGGCGCGAAGCCGACGCTTGAGGAGATGAAGCAGGCGTTGGACCTGCTCAAGGTCATCCTCCATACGAAAAAAGTGCCTATGGACGAACAAGTACGCTGGTTCCAACAGATCATCGACGAAACCGGCATGTACTACGAGCTGGAGGCGTACTTACCCCCTGTTCGAGCAGCGGTAAAAGTCTCTTGATATGATCGATCTATACACGATTCGAATCGACGCCGAGCAGGCTTCAACGTTAAATGGATGGCTGATGGAGTATGTGTCGGAACAGAAGAAACTGAGCGCCAACCGATTCAAGAAGGCCATCGACGCGCATCGAACGATTATCGGGGAATTGATCGCAAGAATCGCGATCTGCCGGAGATTGGAGGTAGCTAACCACGCATTAGCCTTTGGCAGGAATGCGCATAACAAGCCGTTTCTGGTTCACCCGCCAGGCTATCACTACAATATTTCGCATGCCGGCGATTGGGTGGTATGCGCCTTCGGCAATGGGCCGGTCGGGATCGACGTCGAGTTCATGAAACCGATGGACCTGGATATCGCAGGACGGTTCTTCTCGGCCCAAGAGGTCGAACGTCTGAACCGCTTGGAGGAATCCGAGCAGTTGGCCTATTTTTACCGCATCTGGACGCTGAAGGAGAGCTATGTCAAGGCCGTGGGCAAAGGGCTGTCGATGCCTCTCGATTCGTTCAGCGTGCGCCTGGAAGGCAAGGCGTACGGTCGTCCCAGCTTGGAGGCGGGGGAGCCTCATGCGTACTTTCGACAATTCGTTCTGGACGAACGGCATGTGATGGCCCTGTGCACATTCAGCGAAGAGACAATAGAGCTCCATCGGCTTGACTACGAAGGCTTGATCGGCCATCTTCCGCTGCTTGAAGGAAATGGTTCCCGCGCGAGCCGTCAATCTTAAGGACGAGCAGGAGGAACGGGATCATGTTACTGAAGGATCGGAAGATTGTGGTGACAGGACTGGCGAACGAGAAGAGCATCTCTTGGGGTGTCGCCAAGTCGCTGCATCGTCAAGGGGCACGGTTGATCTTCACGTATCGCAAAGCAAAGTCGATGCGCAAAATCCATAAGCTGCTGCTGGAGCACGACATCACGCCTGTCTGTATCGTCCATTGCGATGCGATGGATGACGAGAGCATGCATGCTGCCTTCCAAGAGATCGGCGCGCAGGCAGGGAGCTTGCATGGACTTGTCCATTCCATCGCCTATGCCGATGCGGAGGAGCTGCAGAAGGAATATGCGCAAGTATCGAGAGAGGGCTACCTCTTAGCGCAAAATGCGAGCGCCTACTCCTTGATCGCGATGGCGAGATACGCTTCGAATCTGATGACGGAAGGAGGCAGCATCGTCACGCAATCCTACCTGGGCTCACAGCGGGCTGTCCGCCATTACGGCGTCATGGGCGCAGCCAAAGCAGCGTTGGAATCCAGCGTAAGGTACTTGGCAGACGACCTAGGCAAGCGTGCGATCCGGGTCAATGCGGTATCGTCCGGACCGATTCTCACCTCTGCCTCGTCTGCCATACCTGGCATCGGCGAGAAATTAGCCAACGCTGCCGCGTCGGCTCCCCTTCGCCGGACGGTGGATCAAGAAGAAGTCGGCGATGCGTCGGCGTTCTTGCTAAGCTCGCTGTCCAGAGGGATCACGGGGGAGATTATTCATGTCGATGCAGGTCACCATCTAGTTGGGATATAACGATGAGGTCGCTCCTTGCATGGAGCGGCCTTCGTTATTATTGAACCGCATGGCGCAACTATTTTCGTCTGACCCTGCCTTCGGAGATTCATGCATGGATTGATTTTTAATGCAAATAATAGTAAATTTTAGGTGGGTCAAGAAGGTGCTGAAGCCTGCATCGGTCATGAAGTCTATTCCACCTGATTAAGAGTTCTCCGTTATGTAAACGCTTATATGGATTGTATCATGTGTGATGTTGACCGGGAGGGCATCGATGGAACCGCCAAATCGTTATTCGATATTTCAAACCTTACGCAGGCTGCTCGCGTATCTCAGGCCATATCGGTTCTGGGTAGGGATCAAGCTGCTAAGCACCGTTGTGCTGGCGGCGAACGATATCCTGCTGGTGTATATCATTAACCTGCTATTCTCGTCCACGCTGTCCGGCGACCGGGAGGGGTTAATGCAGGCGGTGTATCTGATCCTGTTGTTCATTGTCATCGGGGTAGCAGTCAATTTCTTCAATGTCTACGCCGCCGGCCGCTACGCGGCCCTCGTGACGCGGGACATGAAGAATGACGCCTGCGAGCATGTGAGCAAGCTGCCGATTTCCTACATGGAAACCCGTCACTCCGGCGACTACAGCGCCAGGATGACGAGCAGCGTCCACGAGATCGAAGGGTTTGTGTATAACGATTTTGCCGCTCTAATCTTCCACGTCTTCCGCGTAACGGCATGCATTGCGGTCATGTTCTACATGAATTGGCAGCTTACGCTGTTCTGTCTGAGCATGGTGCTCGTCATGGCCTTCTTAAGCGGCGCTATCAGCCGGCCGTTGGGCAAGTATGCGGCAGATGTGCAGCAGCGAATGGCCGGCGTGAATACGATCGTTCAGGATACGATCGGCGGGATCTCTATGCTCAAGTCCTATAATCTGGGACAGGTCATCGCTAACCGGTTCCGGCATTCGATCGATCAGTTAATGGCGCAATACCTGCGCATCGAGAAGCGCGTGGCGGCCATTGGAGCGTTAAGCATATTCGTCCGCACTGCCCCGCTTGTCGGATTCTTCCTCTTCGGCGGCTATCTCGTAACCCGACAGGAGATGACGATCGGCGCCTTGCTCGCCTTCGCCCAGTTCATTAACTATCTGGTACAAGGCATGGGTGAAATCCCGAACCAGATCGGACGTTTCAAGATGATGGCCGGCGTTGTGAACTATCTCTATGAAATGCTGGACCACAAGACCGAACGGACGGACGGCAGAGAGCCGAGCGTTCTTCCGGAGGAAGTCCCGGCCCTGGAATTCGATGAGGTGAGCTTCTCTTATGACGGCCAGACGAAGGTGCTGAACGAGGTGAGCTTCACGCTGGAGAAGGGAAAGACCATCGCGCTTGTAGGCCCTAGCGGTTCGGGCAAAACGACTGTCTTCAAGCTCATTACCGGCTTCTATGATTATCAAGGCGGCTCGATCAAGCTGTATGATCAACCGTTGACGGATTGGAAGCTAACAGCAGCAAGAACGTTAATCTCCCAAGTGTCGCAGGACACTTTTCTATTCCCCGGCTCGATCGCCGAAAATATTGCGTGCTCCGAGGAAGGCTTCCGGATGGAGGACGTTGAACGTGCGGCGCAACTGGCGAATATTCATGCGTTCATTCATGCATTGCCCGAAGGTTATCAGACGCTTGTCGGCGAGCGCGGCGTTAAGCTGTCAGGCGGGCAAAGGCAACGGATCGCGATTGCTCGGGCCATCATGAAAGATGCTCCAATCCTGCTGCTCGACGAGGCGACATCGGCGTTAGACACAGAATCCGAACAGCACGTGCAGGCTGCGATCAATCGGATGATGAGCAATCGAACCGTGCTTGTCATCGCGCATCGCCTGTCAACTGTCAGGAATGCGGATCGAATTCTCGTGTTGCATGAAGGGCGAATCGTCGAGAGCGGCACGCATGCCGAACTGCTGTCATTGGGCGGAATGTATGAACGTCTATATCGAGACCAAGCAAGCCAACGCGGGAATCGGCATGCTTCGGTTGGCCAAGAGGGGGCATGACGCAATGATTCAATCGCTCGCTACATTGGCCCGTGCGCTCGGCCGGCATAAGACCTTCTATTTCCTCAGCCTTCTAGGTTTCGGCGTACTGGGATCGAGCGTAAGCATCGTATCCGCGCTGATGGTCTCGACCATTCTCGATGCGCTAACCGAGGGAACCATGAATGCGGTCATTGCGCTCTGCATCCAATTCATGCTCGTCATCGCCGTACTCTGCACGTTGTCGCCGCTATTCCAGTATTGGTATGGCAAAGCAGTCAAGACCGTGATGAACAGCTTGCGTATGCGCATGTTTCAACATATGGAGAGGCTGCCTGTCACGTATTACGAGAATACCCATAGCGGGAATAGTCTGTCCCGGATAACGAACGACCTGCAGACAATGGAGCGGGCGTTATCGGGGGAAGCGCTCACGCTGATCGCATTGCTGACCAGCGGAATCATCTCGGCCGTCATTATGTTCTATCTGGATTGGCGGTTCGCCGCCGTCATGATCGTGCTCGGATTCGTATCGACCTACGTGAACACCAGATACGCCGGTCCGCTGCGGAAGATCACCGCCGAAATCCAGGAGCAATCCGGCTTGGAGCTGGAATGGCTGTCCAATATCGTAGCCGGTACGCAGGTCAGCAGAACGTTCCAGATGGTCGATCGCATGAACCGGAAGTACAAGGCCGCGACCGGGCGGATTGCAGAGCTGTCCGTGCAGCGGGCGAAGATGACCGCTTACTTGACGGGAACGAACTACTTGCTGCTGTGGATTAATAACGGCGGCGCGTTCATCATCGGGGCGTTCATGCTGATGAACGGCCAGATTACGATCGGCAGCTTGCTGGGTGTCATTCTCCTGCTCGAGAACGTGACGAATTTATTCCGCAATCTGGGGATGTTCTGGTCCAATATCCAGATCTCGCTCGCTGGGGCTGACCGTATGTTCGAACTGCTCGATGTCGAACCGGAGCCGGAGCGCTACCCTTCCGTGCCGAAGGGTGAAGCCGAAACCGCGGCATCCTCGGAAGGCATGATCGAGATGAGCAATGTGTCCTTCGCTTACCGAGCCGGCAGTAAAGTGATCGATCGACTCCATCTCCATGTCGGCAGAGGGCAGCTTGTCGCGCTTGTAGGACCGAGCGGCGGGGGGAAGAGCACGATCATGAAGCTATTGCTGGGGTTCTATTCGTTCTCGGAAGGGGAAATTTTCATCGAAGGCAAGCGCTTCTCGGATTATTCGCTCGAAGAGATACGGGACAAGACGGCCTACGTGTCACAGGACCCCTATTTATTCGAGGGGACGATCGAGAGCAATATCCGGTACGGGAGAGTGGACGCTTCGGAGGAAGCGTTGATTCGGGCAGCGCGTGCGGCGCAAGCGCATGATTTTATCATGGAACAGCCGGAAGGCTACAACACGCTTGTCGGCGAGAGGGGCGTCCGGTTGTCCGGCGGTCAGAAACAGCGGATTGCCATTGCGAGAGCGATTCTGAAGAACGCCCCCATTCTGCTGCTGGACGAGGCAACGTCGGCGCTTGACACCGAATCGGAGCTTGCCGTGCAGCAAGGGCTTGAGCGGTTGATGGAAGGCAAGACGACGATCGCGATTGCGCACCGGTTGTCTACGATTGAGAGCGCGGATCTGATCGCCGTCATCGACGGGGGCATGATCGTGGAACAGGGCAAGCACGATGAGTTGTTGGCATACGGCGGCGTCTATCGCGATTTGCATCAAGCTCAGGAGCGAAGCACGGATTTCGTTGTCTCATAACGATTCGTATTCCGCCCCTTAGCGGTACCCGAACCAATCCCGCCCAGCGACGAAGCAGGCACCGACAGGTGTCTGCTTTTTTTGCGCTTCAGTTGTCGAAAATGTAAAGCTTGCGCTTCGGAGCCCGCAAAGAAGTAAAAAGGTGGTTGCATTGGACGGGCATTGTTCGACAAAGTATTCAAAATGGATTTGCTATACTCATCTTGCTTAAACGTAAATGCAGCTGAGGAGGTGGGGGATTGACGTTGACCTCGCAAACGTAAGCGCTGTCATTCCGCAAATTCGTTAGAAGAGAAGGGAGCTGTTGGATTATGGGTAAGAAAAAATCGATTGCTGCACTACTGCTTGGTATTTCCCTGACACTGAACGTATCCTTCGTCAGCGCGGCTGAGGAAACGACAGAGAATGCTCTTCCTTTCATCCTTCAGAATAAGAACTTTGCGTTTCACGAGCGCACGGATGCCGTCATTATCGACGCCGGCAAGATGGTGGTCGGTTCGTCGCTGTCCGAGTCCGACTTCGAGGTACATGTGCTCGCTACGCGAAAAGTCGACCCGAACTTTGTAGCGTACGACGGTCCCCGCGAGGTTACGGATGTGTATGCCAGCAACGTGAACGACGCGGGCTCGCCTTCCGATATCGGACCCTATATCGTCATCGATTTTGCGGATGTCGGTTGGGGAGACGGCGGCTCGACGAGCGATGGCGGCTTCACCTTCGATCTGCAATACACGATCGAATACAAGGGCGACGGGATCGACTATACGGACGGTTCCTCGATCGTGCCGGAGTCGCTGATCCAGTCGGGAGCCGTAAGTCCCGTGCTCGATAAGTACAAGTATGATAGCCGCGACGGGTTGGAGTACAGCTACTTCCTGAACGAGGAGGCCGACAAACCGCTGCCGTTGGTCGTGTTCTTCCACGGGGGCGGACAGGGTAACGATGTCTACACGCCTATCCGGTTCAGCAACGGCGGCACCGTATGGGCCAACCCCGAGAACCAAGCCAAGTATCCGAGCCACGTGCTGGCACCGCGCAATGCGACGACGCCGGAGTCGATGCACAAGGTCAAAGCGATCATTGACGAGATGATCGCTGAGGGCAAGGTCGACCCGAACCGTGTCTACATCACCGGCTTCTCCATGGGCGGCGGCTCCACTTGGACGTTCCTGCGGACGTTCCCGGAATATGCCGCTGCGGCCGCGCCGCTCTGTCCTGCGGGCGGTCCCGGAAGCGTGGCCAATGCGATGGCGGTAGCCAATCTGCCGCTCTGGACATTCGTGGATGACGACGACTTCCTCTATCAATCCGTCGTGAACACGCAGAATACGTACGGCCCTTATTGGAACGATTCCCTGCTGACGATCCTTCCGGAGAACAGGCTGAATAACCCGCCTTATAACGGGCATGTATTCGACGGCCATGCGGTCTGGCTGCCGGTCTACAACGAGTACGTTCATCCGGAGCGCGGCTCGGTTATCGATTGGCTGTTCGCGCAGAGCAAAGTCAAAGGGATCGCTGATGTAGAGGTCGCTACGGTATCGGGTACAGCGCCTGCTCTGCCTGACACGGTGGCCGTGCAGATCAATCACAGCGCGACCGGCGTTGAGACCGAGGAGCGGTCTGTCGTGTGGGATGCCGTCGATCCCGCGCTGTACGGGAACGACGGACCCGGCGTATTCGAGGTAGAGGGCACGATCGAAGGCGTAGTCGAGAAGGCCACAGCTACGGTAACGGTCGAATACAGCAACCGGATTGCCGACTTGGAGAGCGCGGTTGCCGGCTCGAATCTGAACCATGGCAACAAGAACGCGCTCACGGTGAAGCTGGATCAAGCGGATAAATTCCTGAACGATAAGCAGCATGACAAGACAAGGCAAGCGGTCAATGCACTGGAAGGCTTCATCAAGCAGGTCAATAACTTCGTGACACCGGGCAAATTGACGTCGGCAGAGGCGCAAGCGATGATCGAAGCAGCGAAAGAGACGATCCGGCATATAACGGATAATAACTAACTGCATATGGAATCGCAGGCAGAGCGGCGGCTTGTACGCCGCTCTTTCCTGTTGTTCGCACGTTATCAGTTAGTTTCGCGCAGGGTATAGCCTTTATTCAGGAAGATGATCCAACCGATGAGGGCGATCAGCGGACATACGGTTAGCAGGGTGCCGAGACCGATAATGAAGTTGGACCATGGCAAGGAGCCGAGTACCATGCCGATGGCACCGAACAACGTGTTCCCGAAGTTGATAACGGAGGATGATGCCCCCGCGTCCCCGTCATGCTGGCTGAGCAGAATGCTGGTCGCGAGCGGCCGGCTCAAGCTTGATATGAAGGAGAACGGGATGAAGCAGATCAGGAACAGCACAGGCGATAGCTGACCGAATAATAGGACGAGGATACCGCTCGCAAGCGGGACCGCAATGCATACCGTAATGAGTGGTTTGGCAGCGAATCGCTTCACGACACGCACGAAGGTCATGGGACCGAGCATCAGAATGGCAGAATTAATGGCAAAGTAGAAGCTGAATTGCGTCTCCGTGAGTCCGAAGTAATCAATATAGATGTAAGAGCTTGTCGCGATGTACGCCATGAACGACATGGAAGCCGTCGCCATAATGAGCAGGAAGAATAAGAATGCGCGATTCTTGACGACATCGGAGAGGCCGCGAAAGGCGGACCATACACTGCCCGTTCGGCGCGCGGCACGCGGGAGGGCTTCGTCGATGATGCTCGCTGCGATGATACAGATGACCGCGATCACGACGAGCACCCAGAAGGTTTCGCGCCAGGAAGCGTATTGCACGATGAAGGCACCGATGACCGGTGCGAGCATAGGCGCAAGCACGCTCATCGTCTGGACGATGGCAAGGATACTGTTACGGCGTTTTCCCTGGAAGCTGTCCTTGATGATCGCGGTGGATACGGCAATCATGCAGCCTGCGCCGAGTGCCTGCAGGATGCGCGAAGCGATGAGCATGCCGATATTGACCGATAGCGCGCAAGCGATACTGAAACCGCCATATGCAATTAGACCGACGATAAGCACGGGCTTCCGTCCGAATTTGTCGCTAAGCGGTCCGAATAGCAGCATGCCGATCGCGAAGAAGAAGAAAAAGCCGACAAGCGTCATGTTAAGCAGTCCCTCTGTCGTATCGAACACATCGGTCATCGTGGGCAATGCGGCCAAGTACATGTCGGTCGATAGCGGGGCAACCATATTGAGTATCGTAATCAGCGCGATCAGGATACCGATCTTGCGCGGCTCTGGCTTCATGGCCGGCGATTGTGAGGTTTGTTCTAGCGAGACTGGCATCGCGTGTTCCTTCTTCCCTATAAATTGACAATAATGAAATGATTATCGCACGATAAACGGCTTGCGTTCAATGGAAATGGATTATAAAGCAGGAAGAATGAAGCACTTACGAGACCTAAAAATTTTATCCAATTGCAGAACGATGATGGCTGAATAGGGAACGGAAAGCAGGTACAATTCGAGCAAACGATCCAGAAGGAGCGAATGCATGATGCATACCGATGCTAGACATACCCGGCAGATCCTGAAGCGGCACCTCGCGAATCCGATTCTGACGCCCGGCCAGGTCCCCTATGGGCCTGCGCTTGTATTCAATGCCGGAGTGGCGAAGTACGCAGGGCAATACGTGATGCTCTTCCGCAACGATTACGGGGATGCCGCAACCGAGACGCTTATGCCGATCGACACGACCAATATGGGGCTCGCATTCAGCAAGGACGGCATTCATTGGGACGTGCAGCCGCAGCCCGTATTCGAATGGAAGGACGATGAGGTGCAGCGCGTGTACGATCCCCGCTTGACGGTCATGGACGGAAGGTGCTACTTGTGTTTTGCGGTAGATACCCGTCATGGCGTGCGCGGAGGAATCGCGGTTACGGACGATTTTGCCGCCTTCGACGTCCTCAGCCTGTCCGTGCCGGACAATCGGAACATGGTGCTGTTCCCCGAACGGTTCGGCGGCCGGTACGTGCGGCTCGAGCGTCCTTTTCCGGTATACGGCAAAGGGGGTAGGGATAGCTTCGACATCTGGATATCCGATTCGCCGGATCTGCGGTATTGGGGCAATCATCAGCTGCTGCTCGGGCTGGAGGGCGTGCCGTACGCGAACGACAAGATCGGCCCGGGCGCGCCGCCGATCCGTACGGAGAAGGGCTGGCTGACGACGTTCCATGCCGTGGACATCGACCGCTCGAGAGGCAAGAACGGCTGGGAGGCCCAATGGCAGAAGCGGTACACGGCCGGGCTCATGCTGCTCGATCTGGATGACCCGTACCGGATCATCGGCATGTGCCAGGAGCCGCTGCTCGTGCCTAAGGCCGGCTATGAGACTGAGGGAGGCTTCCGCAACGACGTCGTCTTCCCGGGCGGCATGATTCTGGAGGATGACGGCGAAGTGAAGATCTATTACGGAGCAGCGGATACCGTGGAATGCTTGGCAACCGCTCACGTGGACGATTTGCTCCGGCTTGTGCTGCCTTAGATGAATGCGGAATGTATGCAGTGACCGCGCTAGCAATCTATCGTTTCGATACGCGGTTTGGTATGCTAGGCATACCAAAGATTGTCCATCGCTGCGCATGGTTCAGAAGAAGGCGAGGCTAGGCGAGAGATGAAACATCAACGCGTACTCCAATACGTGCATCAGCATTTCAGAGTGAAGCTGATCGTATCCTTGTCCGTGATTATTATCGTGTGCTCGCTCGCGACCAGCTACGTCTCCTATCGCGGCAACTTGAACTTGTTCACAACCGAGATTACGAAGCAGTACGAAATGACCAGCAAGCAGACGGTGGAGCAGATCGGATTCAAGGTGCAGGATATGTATCGGATTACCGACTTCGTCTTCTTCCACCCCTTGGTTGAACAGCTCGTGCTGGGGATGAATGAAGCGCCGCCCGAGGGCGAGAGCCAAGCCTATCGCCGGTTCATTCTCGAGCGGGAGCTGGCGGAAATTCTGCTTCCGCTGAAGAACGAGACGCAGCAGATCCGGGCCGTCTATATCGTAGACACGCAGGGCAATAACGTCTATCACAGCCAAGCTGCCGCTTCCTTCCGCGTCAGCTTTCCGAATTTCTATTATCAAGTGCAAGCCGGCTCGAGCGACAGCGCGGAAATTTCCTGGCAGCGCATGCGCGTGCCGGATCTATCCGAGCCGTCGGGCTTTAAGGACAGTATCGTGGCATCCCGCGTGCTCAAATCGACCAAGAGGCAGATCGTGTACGGCACGCTGATCGTGGTCCTGGACGAAGCATACCTGAGAAGCGCGCTGGAGCCGCTCATGTCCGGACGTTCGACCGGCGCGTACATCTTCGACCAATACGATAAGCTGCTATTCGGGCTGGAGCCTGACGGGCAGGTCGTCCTGTCGGCTCCGCAGCTCAGGCCGCAGGCAGGCGTCTTCTACATGGATCGGGGCAGCAAGGATTACTTATACGTGCAGAGCGAGTACGAACCGCGATCGATCACGCTGATCAGCGGCATCTCGCTATCCGATCTGATGAATAACGGACGAAGCGTCTTCCAGCTCGCGCTCTTGTCGGGGCTGGCCAGCATTCTGCTTATGGCCATCAGCGTGTCGTTCTTCAGCGGCAGGGTGCTCCGTCCGCTGCAGTCGCTGGTCAAGGGCATGCAGCAGGTGCGCAAGGGGAATCTGCAGGTGGTCGTACCGAAGACCTCTAACGACGAATTCGCCTTCTTGTCCGACAGCTTCAACGGCATGGTGAAGGATCTGCAAGCGCTGATTGAAGAGGTGTACGTCAGCAAGCTTAGCGAGAAGGAGGCAGAGCTCAAGGCGCTGCAGGCGCAGTTGAACCCGCATTTTCTCTATAACACGCTGAATACGATCTATTGGCAGATTATCTATCTCTATGACGATACGGAGACCGCCTCGCTTGTCAGCAGCTTGTCGGACTTGCTTAAGTATTCGCTGGAATCGGCATCCGCGCCTACTTCGCTCCGGGAGGAGCTGAAGCAGATCCGCAACTATATTACGATCCAGGAGGCGAGATACGGCGAACGTCTCCGCGTTCGGATTGAAGCGGATGATTATGCGCTGGACGGCAGCATGCAGAGATTGCTGATTCAGCCCCTGGTGGAAAATGTGTTCGTCCATGCGTTCCGCGATCAGCCTGGCGACAAGGATATCATGATCGCGGCTCGCATGGAAGACGAGGACAGAATCGTCGTCGTGATCGAAGACAACGGCTGCGGAATCGACCCTGCGCGCATTACACAACTGATGCAGCGTAGCGAATTGGACGGCATGCACCGCGAGCGGGAGAGCATCGGGCTGCATAACGTCCGCAGGCGGATCGAATTGGTTCACGGACCCGGCTACGGCATAGAGATCCATCCATTGCCGAAGGGAACGCAAGTCCGAATTACGGTGCCTTACGAGCCATATCGTACGGTCGAAGGGGGAGGCGCGGATGCGAATGCTGCTGGTCGAGGATGAACCTTCCTTCAGGAAGGCGCTGGCCAAGATGATAACCGATTCCGGCGCGAACTGGTTCGTCGCGGGAGAGGCGGAGAACGGAGCGGAAGCGCTGCGGCTCATGGAGGAGCTGCGTCCCGAGCTCGTCGTCACCGATATTCGGATGCCGCTGCTGGACGGCCTGGAGCTGCTCAAGCGGGGTAAAGAGCGGTATCCGGATATGGAGTTCATCGTCGTGACGGGCTACCAGGACTTCCAATATGCGCAGACCGCGCTTCGGCTCGGCGCGATGGATCTGCTCGTGAAGCCCTGCAGCAAGCCGGAGATCGATGCGGCATTGGCGAAGGCTGAGGCGATGCTGCAGGAGAAGCAGGCGCGACTGCGCAAGGAGGAGAATGAGAGGCAGTTGCTTCAAGAGAATGCGCTTCGCTCGATGCTGCTGCGGCTGCCGCATGCCAGAGAGCTTGCCGCTGAACTGGAGTCCAGGCTGATCGGCTGTCAGCCGGTGCTGTTCGAGGTGGCGGACTTTTTCCCGGCGGAGAAGCGCTATGAAGTTCGGGATGTGCCGCTCTTGCAATTCGCCGTGCTGAACATTCTTGGCGACATGCTGGACCAGCATCGCCTCCAAGGGCAGCTGCTGCTAGTCGAGCACGCAAGCTACGTCCTCTTCGCGGATGATGCCGATGCAGCGAAGCGCTATGCGTCAACCGCTTGCGAGATGCTGCGCAGGCTGCTCGGTCTGGACGTCAAGACGTCCTTCGCCGAACCGCTCACGGAATTGCGGAACTTGCCGGACAGCTACGAATCGTTGCGCAGCTCCCTCGGTCTCGGAATAGCTATGCGCGGAGAGGGCCGGGGGCCCGCCTCGACCGCCGTCAACCTGAGCAGACAGCGGCTGATACAGTCGCAGGTATCCGCCTTCGTATCGGCAGGCGAATCGGAGCTGCTGGCAGCCTATCTCGAACAGCTCCTGCAAGCCATTCCGGGCATGAGCCGGGAATCATGGAAGATTGAAGCCTTATCGATCAGCCTCGCGCTGCAGGATGCTGCGCG
>JAEZCJ010000203.1 GCA_023433615.1 Bacillota bacterium
CCGCGGAAGCGCCAGCCGCGCCAGCCGCAGGCAGCGCCTCAGAGCCCCTTGCGTCCCTCGTCGCAACATGCGCCGATACGGACCCGCCAGCCGCCAGCGCGATCGCGTCGGCGCATCCCTGGGCAGCGCGTGATCCTCGCGCATTGTGGGCGGCGTATATGGCGGTCGCGTTCGGCCTGCTCTCGCAGTCCGATTGGCTTGACGCCGCCCTGTGCGGTATCGCCGTCGCGGCGCCTCTATGGAGCTTGCGCAAGCTACTGGCGCCATACCGCAGCATCATCGTCACGTACGGCGTATTCCTGCTGTTCATGTCGCTGATCGCGGGATTCGGCAGCAGCACCGATGGGGATGGCGCGTCTCTAGGCTTGGCTTGGTTCTCCGTGCCGCGCGCGCTCGGTATCGGCCTGCTGCTGGTTAAGCTTTTCATGATCATGCTGTTAGGCATGCCCCTGCTGGGGCTCATGTCGCCATATCGCCTGCAGCAAGCCATCGAGCTGATGTTGTCGACGATTCGCCTACGCCCGAGAACGGTGCGCGCGGTCGCGTTGACGGTTGCCCTGCTCTTCCGCTTCATACCGTTGATCCGCGCAGAGTGGATTCGATTTGCCCGAATCGCAGCCGCAAGAGGCAAACTGCCGACCTTGCCCGGCAGCATGCCGCTGCGCAAGCTGCATACCGTCCTTATTCCATTCATGCTATCGCTGCTGCTCACCGCGGACCGGCTGGCCGTGACCCTCGAGATCCGCGGTTTCGGGCAATTGAACGGCAAGCTTGTCCGTGCCGAGCCGCTGAAGCTTACGGCACGCGACCTCATATTCGTGTTGTCGGCATGCAGTTTTGCGGCCGTGCTGTGGAGTTTGAACCGCTTCATATAGTTCATCGCATCTCGTCGCAGCAGGAATACAGCCCTTCCCCGATCATCGAGGACAGGGCTGTTTCGTGTAAGCATCCGCCGACGCGAGCAGGTCTAACGGCGCCGTCAAGAATCCTGGGTCTGACTTAGAATCCGCCGCGAAGAATGATGACAAGCAGGATGTAGAGCACGAGGATGATCGCCGTACTCGTAAAGATGCCGCCGACACCTACCGGCCCGCAGCCAACGCCTCCAACAGGGTAGCCCATCGTATAACCTCCCGCACGCTTTGTGTTGTTGTGATGGTGTGATCACATGACTAATATATGTCGCAGGCTGCTGTACGATATGGACATTTGTACGCATGCCGCGATCAATTGGGCACGCCGCCGTTCGTTGTGAAGTTTGTCACAGTTTGTTGCGATTTGGACAGACTCCGACGCTGGTAACGCTTGTTCATTTCCCTTATAATGCAGAGAAAAGGCGTTTCCCACGTAAGGAGTGTTGGATTCATGTCGGTTGTCGATGTAAGCTCGGTTGCGCCCGGCCTGTTCGTTATTGGCGCGGTTTTTATTTTATTGATTTTCTCGCTGCTGAGCTTAGGCATTCTGAAAATGTTCCAGCTGCGATACCGCGCGGGCTGGCTGTCGTTCGGCGGAGCGGTCGTAAGCACGATCGTCTTCTGGCTCATCCTGGAGCAATGGTACGTTTAACCAGCGTTTAAGGTTACCGATCTTGAGCAAGCAGCATGATAAGCGGCCCCCGAAGCCATTGCTTCAGAGGGGCCTTTCGCATTGCAAGAGGAACATCCGACTAGAGAGGAGTGCGATTCATGCTTACGCAGATATGGTTCATCATGAATCTCCTGTTCGTAGCATCGTTCATCGCCTATTTGTTCGCGGCAAGGAGCAGCCGGGAAGCGGAATCCGCCGGATTTTCGGAACGTGTCAAGAAGCTGCGGAACGTTCGCCGTCTTACGGGCCTGCTCGCAATTGCCTTGTTCATCGCCGCTACGGCGATCTTCGTGGCCAACATGGCCATCAACGGCTAGTAATTGTCGGCATAACTGGATAGCCATGTAGATCGGCCGCAACTTTTAGAGCCTCTATGACGTTTAACCCTGTGTGACACCATGCGCAGGTGAATATGCAGGTCGACCAGAGAATTGCGCAGACGAAGGAGACGGAGCATGAAATCGTTGAAATGGCTGTTGGTCTTATCCCTACTGACTGTCCCGCTGCTAGCCGAACCGACGCAAGGAACGGCTGCAGGCGCGGGCAATACCCTCAAGCTTAAGAAGAATAGCGCGGTCATGAACTATAACGGGAAGGAATTGAAGGCGGCGCAGCCCGTAACGATCAAAGGCAATTCAGCCTACTTGCCGCTTAACGGCATCGCGGTGCCGTTCGGCTTCCAACTATCGTTCGATGCCAAGACCAAGGAAGCGGTCGCGAAGAACGCGAAGCAAGAATTGCGCTTCAAGTCCGGCAGCTCGTTCATTCGCGTGAACGGCAAGCTGGTGCAAGGCCCAGGACCGGTCTTCGCCCAGAACGATTACATGATGGTGCCGATCCGCATGTGGTCGAATTTGACGGGCAGCAATATCGTATCTTCCGGGGCAGACATTACGATTACTTGGAATTCGCTTCCTTCCGCGGATTTCGAGGTGCTGCCGATCGATATTTACGCGACCCAGACGCAAGTGACCTATGTAGACAAGGCAAGCCATCCGAGCGGCCTGCGAATCGTAGAAGAGCGCTGGGAGGGCAAGATGGATGTGTTCCCGACAGCGGGACAGCACGCCGTTACGCGCCAAGTAATGGATGAGAACGGGAACTGGAGCGAGCCGTTCACGACGATAGTGAACGTCCTTCCGCCGAACCAACCGCCGATCGCGGACTTCGTCACGGATAAGTCGACTTACCGGATCGGGGAGAAAATCACCTACTTCGACCGCAGCTTCGATGACGAGAACGCGATTGCGGCGGCCAAATGGTCAGGCAACAGCGAAGCGTTCTTCGAGCCGGGAGACAAGTTCGTGACGCTCGAGGTGCAGGATAAGCACGGCATGACGCACAGCGTGACCAAGCCGGTTACGATCACGAGCGAAGTGCTATACACGCAGGACGAGTTCAACCGGCTCTACACGCCAATAGGTGGCGAGTATAGGGTGAACGGGGGCAACATTCTAGGGTACGAATACGTCCCTTGGAATTTCGTCAACGAACGGTCCCAGCTCGTCAGGAGCAACAGCCCGGAGCAGCTCGTGGAGACGGGAATCTCCTACGATACCGTCTTGTCTGGCAAAGCGAGGTTCCTCCTTTATAACGAAAGCTCGCTGAACTATAACGTGAAGCTGTACATTATCGCCACGAATCCGCATCGCACGCCGGTTGACGTGGGCGTAGGCGCTTGGGGCGCAGGCGGTCCGGACCCGTATTCCACCAATGCAGGCAAGGCAGCTGCGATGCGTTACATGGATGCGCTGAACAAGAATACGCAGCCGACCTATACGACCTTCGCGCCGGGCGAGACGCGGGTTATTCTGCCGGAGATGTCGGCCGTGCCGCTCAAGCCGAAGCAAGTATTCTCCGCCTATGCGGACCTGTATTCCGATAAGACAATTCGTTACCGCGTAGTCGTCGTGCCGGAGGGGCAAGATCCGGTAGCGGCGGTCACTTCGAATTCGATCGGCGTCATGGATCGCGACTCGAAGCACGTGCGCGGAACATTCTACTATGCAGACCGCGTGATTGACCTGACGGACCGGCAGCTCGGCTCGAAGCTGCAGCAGTTGAAACTCGGAGACAAGACGATCGACAAGTATCTGGACGGCATCGATGAGAATACCGGCCGCGTGGAGACGAACATCGGCAACTTCGGTGTCTTGTACAAAATGAAACTGAAGGTAGCGCCGAATACGATGATCGGACTGAATGCGCGAGGCGGTCATTATACAGGCGCGTTCATCGTGAACGGTGAGCTCGTCGAAGTGACGAAGGGCGGCGCGTTGATGACGAACAGCGAGGTAGGCGTGCTGCACCGGTCCGGCAATCGCGAGGAGACGGTAGAAATCTCCTTTGTGCTGGCATCAGGCAGCAACCTGCCGGTCCATATGCTGTTCCTGCCGCTCCCCGAGAAGCGCTCCTAACGGGAGAAGCCCCGATATCGGCGATATCGGGGCTTTTGCATGTCGGCTTCGCCACGTTTGACGGAAGCGCTATTTTCAGGCATGATGATAGTATTATCGCGATTGTGCTCGGAGGTTAGGAGATTGCAGACAGAAGAGATCGTACGCATGATGTCCAGCCAAGGGCTGCGGATTACGGATCAGCGCAAGACGCTTGCCAAGCTATTCTCGGAGACGCCAGGCTACCTGTCGCCGAAGGATGTCTATGATTATATGGGGCGGTTCTACTCCGGGCTGAGCTTCGATACGGTCTATCGCAACTTGCGCGTATTGGATGAATTGGGCGTGCTGGAGCAGGTCGTATTCGAGGAAGGCGTGAAGTTCAAGCTTCACTGCCGTGAGCATGACCACCACCACCATTTGATCTGCTTGCAGTGCGGACGCACCTATCCGATTACGTTCTGTCCGATGGAGCAGACGTCGGCACCGGACGACTTCAAGGTCGTGAAGCACAAGTTCGAGGTGTTCGGCTACTGCAAGGATTGCGATGCCGCCGAAGGAGAAGGGACTGACGGAGCATGAGCCTGCGCCGCACGCTGCAGGCGCCCGTGCACCTGTATCGGCGGTTCATCTCGCCGCTCAAGCCGCCTACCTGCCGATTCTACCCGACATGCTCGGCTTACGCGCTTGAGGCGCTGGAGATACACGGTGCCTGGAAGGGCTCATGGCTGGCGGCACGCAGAATCTGCCGCTGCCATCCGTTCCATCCCGGCGGGATCGACCACGTGCCGCCTAGGCGCGAGTCGCCTTGACAAAGACCGGGGATATTCGCTAGGATAGAGGCATTAGCAAGCATGCCATATGACGTCAATCCGATGAACGGATAAGTACGATGGCCACGCCCATCCCAGAGAGCCGGATAAGCTGCGAACCGGCATGGAGCGAACGTCGGAAGATGGTCCCGGAGGAGCCTTCTGCGAACGCAGGTCGCACGATAATACTTGCGCAAGGGAAGGACGAATGCCCGCGTTAAGGGCAGTGCCGTCTGTCGAACAGACGGCGATAAGAAGCTCCCGTTGAACGGCCTTGTGCCGCCGCAGCCGGGAGGAACTTGGGTGGTACCACGTGAGCAGAGCTCTCGTCCCTTGGCGGACGGGAGCTTTTTGTATTTAACGAGCCATGAATCAGGGAGGAATTCGAGATGAGTCAACCGAACAAGACGTTCTACATTACGACGCCGATCTACTATCCGAGCGACAAGCTGCATATCGGCCACGCGTACACGACAGTGGCAGGGGACGCGATGGCGCGCTATAAGCGGCTTCGGGGCTATGACGTCTGGTACTTGACCGGTACGGATGAGCACGGCCAGAAGATCGAGCGCAAGGCGCAAGAGAAGGGGCAGACGCCGCAGCAGTTCGTCGACGGCATCGTCTCGGGCATTCAGGAGCTGTGGAAGAAGCTCGATATTTCCTACGATGACTTCATCCGCACGACGGAAGGCAGACATAAGCAGGTCGTGGAGCAGGTATTCACGCGACTAGTGGAGCAAGGGGATATTTATAAGGGCGAATACGAGGGCTGGTACTGTACGCCATGCGAATCGTTCTTCCTGGAGCGTCAGCTGGAGAAGGGGAATTGTCCGGACTGCGGCCGTCCCGTCGAGCTCCTGAAGGAAGAGAGCTACTTCTTCCGCATGAGCAATTACGCAGATCGCCTATTGGATTATTACCAAGAACATCTCGACTTCATCCAGCCGGAGTCCCGCAAGAACGAGATGATCAATAACTTCATCAAGCCTGGCCTCGAGGATCTGGCTGTCTCCCGGACGACCTACGATTGGGGCATTAAGGTAGTCGGCGATCCGAAGCATGTCATCTACGTGTGGATCGACGCCCTGTTGAACTACATTACGGCACTTGGTTACGGAACGGACGACGACTCGAAATACAAGTCGTTCTGGCCGGCGGACGTTCATCTCGTCGGCAAGGAAATCGTGCGCTTCCATACGATTTATTGGCCGATCATGTTGATGGCGCTGGAACTCCCGCTGCCGAAGAAAGTTTTTGCGCATGGCTGGCTGCTCATGAAGGACGGCAAGATGTCGAAGTCGAAAGGCAACGTGATCGACCCCAATCTCTTGATCGACCGCTACGGCCTTGACGCACTGCGTTATTATCTGCTTCGTGAGGTGCCCTTCGGCTCGGACGGCACGTTCACGCCGGAGAACTTCGTCGAACGGTTGAACTTCGATCTTGCCAATGACCTCGGCAACCTGCTGAATCGGACGGTCGCGATGATCGACAAGTACTTCGAGGGCGTCATTCCGACTTATGAAGGCCAGGTTACCGCATTCGACGCGCCGCTCGAGGCAGCTGCAGGCGAAACGATCCGCGCCGTCGAGGCCGCGATGGAGAAGATGGAATTCTCCGTCGCGCTGGCGTCCATCTGGCAGTTGGTCAGCCGGACGAACAAGTATATCGACGAGACGCAGCCTTGGGTGCTGGCCAAGGATGAAGCGACACGGCGCGAGCTGGGGGCGGTCATGTACCACCTGGCCGAATCGCTGCGGATCATCTCGATTCTCATTCAACCTTTTTTGACGAACGCTCCGAACCTCATCTGGGGCCAGCTCGGCGTGAATGCCGACAGCGCCGAGCTTACGGGCTGGGACAGCACGAAGACGTTCGGGCTGCTGCCGGCAGGCACGCGCGTAAGCAAAGGTGCGCCGCTCTTCCCGCGCCTGGAGACGGCAGAGGAGGTCGCTTATATTGCGGCTTCGATGTCCGGCGGCCAGCCGGCTGCCGCGGCACAAACCGGAGCAGATGCAGCCGGGGGAGCCGCGGCTGCGCCTGCCGCTAAGCCGGAGCTCGCGCCCGAGATTGGCATCGACGAGTTCGCGAAGGTCGAGCTGCGCGTCGCACAGGTCGTGGCAGCGGAGCCGGTGAAGGGGGCCGACAAGCTGCTGAAGCTGCAGCTAGATCTCGGCTTTGAGCAGCGGCAGGTCGTGTCCGGGATCGCGAAGCACTATTCGCCGGAGCAGATGGTCGGCCGCAAGGTCATCTGCGTCACGAACCTGAAGCCGGTCAAGCTGCGCGGCGAGCTGTCGCAGGGCATGATTCTGGCAGCGTCGGAAGGCGATAAGCTGACGCTCGCTACGGTGCCTGACGACATGCCGAACGGCGCAATCGTGAAGTAAGTCAACGCATTATGAGACAGAAGAGCAGACGGGAGACGATCCCTTCTGCTCTTTCTGCTATTCGCGGCATGAGCAGCAACGGCAGGCATGCCGCAGTCATTCGCAAGCGGATCCCAACGCTTCCTGCAACTTTTCGTTGACAGTCCCAATACCGCGCGATATACTCAAATTCGTAATTGTAACGATTACTAATAAGAGAGAGCGTCACAGGCGCTTAGAATCGAGGGCTATAGCGATGCAGAGAAAGAACCATTCCATTCTGGCAGTACTTTTGATAGTTATTATGCTAATCCTTACGGCTTGCGGGGGGAACGGCAGCGCGAATGATGCAGCAGAGGGCAAGTTGCGCGTCGTCACGAGCTTTTATCCGCTGCAATACTTGACCGAGGCGATCGGCGGGGATCTTGTCGCCGTGAACAATCTGATCCCGACAGGGGTGGAGCCGCATGACTGGACGCCTAAGAGCCGAGATCTGACGCGCGCATCGAGCGCTGACTTGTTC
Organism: Bacillota bacterium; assembly: GCA_023433615.1. GTDB lineage: Bacteria > Bacillota > Bacilli > Paenibacillales > Paenibacillaceae > Paenibacillus_I. The sequence continues at coordinate 7,685 of JAEZCJ010000203.1, forward strand.
CTGTACAACGGTGCCGGGCTAGAAGGCTGGGTCGATGAGTTCCTCGAGGGATTGGACCAAGGAAGCAGCGTGCGGACAATCGAAGCGAGCCGCGGCATCGACCTGATTAGCGGCAACCCTGAAGCGCATGCGCATGAAGGAGAGGACGACCACGCCGCAGATGATGAACACGGCCTTGAAGAAGAGCACGCCGGTGAGGAGCATGGCCACGAAGCGGAAGACATCGATCCGCACACTTGGGTAAGTCCGAAGTCGATGCTGATTATGGCCGTCAATGTGCGCGACAGCTTGATTGCGGCCGACGACGCGAATCGCGGCACATACGAGGCCGGATATGCGGCGGTTCAGCAGAAGCTTGCCGAGCTTGATGCAGCATATGAGGAGCTGCGGGCGCTTCCCCGCCGGGACATCGTCGTATCGCATCAGGCATTCGGTTATCTATGCCGCGATTACGGCTTGAACCAAGTCGCGATCATGGGCATGTCGGCCGACGCGGAGCCGAAGGCACAGGATTTGCTGAACATCGCGAGGTACGTGGAGGAACAAGGGATCCGCTATATTTTCTTCGAGGAATTGGTGTCAGACGAGCTGGCTCAGACGCTGGCAGACGAAGCGGATGTCGATACGCTCGTGCTGAACCCGGTCGAAGGCTTGACGCCGAAGCAAGAAGCCAATGGCGACAATTATGTGACCTTGATGGAATTGAATTTGCAAAATCTGCGTAAGGCATTACAATGATAGGATATGTATCTTGCAGACTGGCGAGAGGAGGACGGTTACGTCATGACCATGATCCATACGGAGACAACGGCCCAGCAATCCTGCCACCAGGAAGTCATCTCTCTTCGCGACGTATCCTTCTCCTATGAGAACAAGCCTGTCCTAAGCGGACTGAACTTCTCGGTCAAGGAGCGGGACTTCGTCGGGCTCATCGGTTCGAACGGCGCCGGCAAGACGACGCTGCTCCGGATGATCGTCGGCTTATTGAAGCCGACGGCAGGCGAGATTGCCTTGTTCGGCAAACCGGTCTCGAGCTATGCCCATTGGGAGAAGATCGGATACGTCCCGCAGAAAAATTCGTTCAATCCGCTCTTCCCCGTGACGGTGCGGGAAGTCGTACTCTCCGGATTGTACGGCCGCAGCAAGCTGTTCCGCAGAATCACGAAGGCTGATCTGCGCAAAGCCGAGGATGCCTTAATCGCGATGCGCATCGAGGACCTCGCCGACAAGCGGATCGGGATGCTGTCGGGCGGACAGCAGCAGCGCGTGTTCCTGGCCCGGGCACTCATTAACAATCCGGCGCTGCTGATTCTAGACGAGCCGACGGTCGGCATCGATGCGGAGACGCAGGAGAGCTTCTTCCACATGATCCAACACATGCATAAGCATCATAACATTACGTTCCTTATGGTATCGCATGACATGGAGCGCTTCCGCTCCTATCTAGGCGAGCAGCCGGCACAGGAAGCGGGCAAGCTCAAATTCTACGTACGTCACTCCCATGACTTGGAGAATTGCGTCGAGACCGATCTCGCGCACGGATTACGGGGGCTGCGGCAGGCGATGGAAGGCCAGGCCATCCTATAGCACACGGATAAGGGGAAGAAGGAAGGCGCAATCATGTTAGACATTGTCTCGACCGAATTTTTTCAACGCGCGCTGTTGGGCGGCGTCTTGATCGGCATCACCGCGCCGCTCATGGGGATCTTCCTCGTGCTGCGGCGACTTGCCATGATCGGGGATACGTTGTCTCACGTCTCGATTGCAGGCGTCGCGCTTGGCTTCGTGATCGGCGTCTATCCGCTGGCAGTCGGGCTTCTGTTCGCCTTGCTGGCCGCGTTCGCCATCGAGAAGCTGCGCAAGGCGTATAAGACTTACGCCGAGCTGTCGATCGCGATTATTATGGCAGGCGGCGTCGCGCTCGCTTCGCTGCTGTTCTCGCTGGGCAAGGGCTTCAGCGTGAACGTGACGAGCTATCTGTTCGGCAGCATCTATACACTCGGCTATACGGATCTCTATGTGATCGGCATCGTCACGGCAGTCATCCTGCTCGCGGTCGGTCTTCAATTCAAAGAACTGTTCATGATGACCTTCGACGAGGATGCCGCGGCCGTCAACGGTTTGCCTACGCGATACTTCAATTTAATGATCAGCGTACTGACCGCACTCGTGATCAGCGTATCGATCAAGATTATCGGGGCGCTGCTCGTCTCCGCGCTATTGACGATTCCGGCTGCGTGCAGCCTGCTGATCGCCCGCAGCTTCAAGCAATCCGTGCTGCTGGCTGTCGCGATCGCCGAGATCGCCATGATCGGCGGCCTGCTGATCGCCGGCGTGTGGAATTTGGCTCC
>JAEZCJ010000058.1 GCA_023433615.1 Bacillota bacterium
GTTCTATGTCACGCAGTTGCGGATAGAGAGAGAGGGGGAGCCTTATGAAGCTGCTGCTATCGGCTACCATTAATGAATGGGTGAAGCTAACAACACGGAAGAAGACGCTATTGTTCCTGTTCATGACTGCGCTGCTGCCTTTCCTCGGCCTATATGCAGTGACGCGCATGCAGAGCGGGCTCGGCATTACGGGGATCGCGGCTGCGGACTATCCGCTGTCGTACCTGACGCTGCTCGCCAAGTATTTGCTGCCGCTCCATCTGTTCATGATGGCTGCCGATCTATATGCGGGCGAGGCCGGCGATCGGACGCTGCGCGCGGCAATCGTGCGGCCGATCAGCAGGTTCAAGATCTATGCGTCTAAGCAGCTTGCGATGTTCGCGCTTCTGGCGGCGCATCTGGCTGTCGGAGCGGTCAGCTCGATCGCTGCCGCAGCCTTCCTGCCCGCAGCGCAAGGCAGCAGTTATGCTAGCGGACTGCTGGATGCTGCCTCCGCTTATTTCGCGGCGTCGGTTCCGTTATTCGTGTTAAGCGTCATTGCCGCTTATGTTGCCCAGCTGTTCCGCAATGCAACGGGCGCTTTGGCCGTCAGCATCGTGCTGTACGGAGCCGCGCTGCTGCTCGCCATGCTCTTCCCGGCCGTCGCGAGCTATTCGCCGACGTCATATATGGATTGGCATACATTCTTGGTCGGAAGCGGCATTGCACGATCGGCAGGCAGCGTCATGACGATCTTTAGCTTTTTGCTCGGTTGCGGTATAGTGTTCTATACAGCAGGTCTCTACCAGTTCGACCATAAAGAAATATAGGAGAATCCCTCGATGTCGATTCGCGTCCGTCTGCTCTTGTCTTACGTGGCAATGCTGCTTATCCCGTTATTCTTGATGAGCATCGCGTTCATCGTGATCGTGATTGTTTCCATCGGCGATATCAAGCCGTTATTCAAGCTGGAGATCGGCGATCGCAATCCGTTCGCGGCCATTATCAATCAAGAAGCCGACGTCGCTGCGGATATCCGGACGCGCCTAAGGTCAGAACCCGATACGTTGATGAGCGAGCGTGTTATAGCCGACTACAACGAACGGCTGGAAGCGATCAATATGGGCTTGGTGGTGCGCAAGGAGAACGCGATACTGTTCGCTACGCCGACGATAGACGAGTATGCGCTGAGCGACCTGCCGGCCCTGGGCACGGACGAGGAACGATTCAACGGCGGCAGCCACTATTGGATCGTGAATCGCAGGTATAACGCCGCGCTCTCGGATGGGACAACAGGAGAAATCTTCATCCTGGCGAATCTCAATTTCATCGAATGGTTCTTCACCAGCTTCTTGAAATATATATTCATCACGCTGCTCGTCATTATGGTCGTAACGAACGGCATCCTCACGTACTTCGTCTCGCGGGGCATCATCCGGCCGCTTCGTTCGCTGAGGCGAGCGGCAGGCGAGATCAAGGAAGGCAACCTCGCGCATGAGGTACGGCCTGAGAAACGGGACGAGATCGGCGAGCTCGCCATCGCGTTCGAGGAGATGCGGGTGCGGCTCAAGCAGTCGGTCGACCGGCAGCTCCAATATGAGGAGAATCGCAAGACGCTGATCTCCAACATCTCGCATGATCTGAAGACGCCGGTCACGTCGATCAAAGGCTATGTCGAAGGGATCATGGACGGCGTCACCGATACGCCGGAGAAGATGGACCGCTACGTCAAGACGATCTACGCCAAAGCCGTCCAGATGGACCGGTTGATCGATGAGCTGTCGCTGTTCTCCAAGCTCGATATGGGGCGATTGCTCTTTCATTACGAGCGGATCGACCTGGCCGCTTTCGTGCAAGACTGCGTGGATGAGCAGCTCATGGATGTGGAGAAGAGAGGCATGACGCTGGAGCTGTCGATCGAGCTGAAGACGGAATCGCTGCCTGCCGTTATTTCGGCAGACCGCGATAAGCTGAAGCGCGTGTTCGTGAACATCATCGAGAACGCGGTCAAGTACATGGACAAAGATGCGGGCTGGATCCGCATTCGCGTCAAGGATTCGGGCGACGCGTATGCGGTCGATATCGCGGATAACGGCCAAGGGATACCGTCCGAAGCGCTGCCGCATATTTTCGACCGATTCTACCGGGCTGATCCCGCGCGCAATCCGAATACCGGCGGCAGCGGCTTGGGGCTCGCCATCGCGCAGCAGATTATCGAGGAGCATCACGGTTCGATCACGGCAGCGAGTCAGCTCGGCCGCGGAACGACGATTACCATTATCTTAAAGAAGCAGCAGCGGGAGGATAGGCCGGCATGAAGCGAATATTGATAATCGAGGATGACGTGAGCATTGCGGAGCTGGAACGCGATTATTTAACGGTACACCAGTATGACGTGCACATCGAATCTTTCGGGGACTTGGGGCTCAAGGAAGGTCTTACGGGACGATACGATCTGATCATTCTGGACTTGATGCTGCCGAAGGTCGACGGATTCGAGATCTGCCGCAGGCTGCGGGAGCAGCTTGACATTCCGATCCTGATGGTGTCGGCCAAGAAGGAAGACATCGACAAGATTCGCGGATTGGGACTCGGAGCAGACGATTACATTATGAAGCCGTTCAGTCCGAGCGAGCTGGTCGCACGGGTGAAGGCGCATCTGGCACGTTACGAGCGGCTGTCAGGCGGTGCCCAGAAGCATGAGGAGATCCGGATTCGGGGGCTTGTCATCGACAAGACTTCCAGGCGCGTGTTCGTGAATGAGCAAGAGGTGCCGTTCACGACCAAAGAATTCGATCTGCTGGCCCACTTGGCATCGAATCCGAACAGGGTGTTCAGCAAGGAGCAGTTGTTCGAGCAGCTGTGGGGGATGGATGCGATGGGCGACATTGCGACCGTTACCGTACACATCCGCAAGATCAGGGAGAAAATCGAGTCGGACCCCTCACGATCCCAATATATCGATACGGTGTGGGGAGCCGGCTATCGGTTCAGCGTCTAGCAGGCTTCTGTTCTGCAACGAACAGAAGCCTATGGCGCTGTTTACGCTTCTTCGCGAAGCGCAGCCGTAACGATGCCTGAGGCATCCAGCGTGACCAAATAGGCCGGATTGTTCTTCAGCTTCACGTTGAGCGTTTTCAGCTTGCTCTCATCAATCTCGATCACGCGCCATCGAGGTTCATCCTCGTATTGCCACTGTGCCAGAAAAGCCTCCCGTTCAGCCTCCGCTTCCGCTGGCGCTTCCCACGCTTTTACCCCGAAGTACGTAAAATCATAATTATTCCGCAGCATGGCAGCCGCGATTTCTCCTGTAGATACATGTCTTAGTATGTATGGCATAATTCAGTTCACGCTCCCTCTCGGCTTGCCATTTAGTTGTAAATCGTACCACTATTCTATCGTACTTTAGCCACCAAATTGATTTAGCGCAGAAAAGTAGACCTAAAATTCTGTGTTTTTGCAATTTCCAGAGGTTGCAGAGGAAATAGATGCACTTTGTTACGCTATTCGTCTGAAATCGGAGCAAGGCGAGGATTTAGTTGTACTTTTTACCCTTACGCGCTCCGAAATGGATAAGGACCGGCCATCTCGGCCGATCCTTATCGATTCTTCCTGCTGTTCTTACTTCGTCAATTCTTCCATTTGTCCGATCAGATCCTCGAACACGCTCATCGCCTGTTCGATCGGCTCAGGCGTGGACATGTCGACGCCGGCCTTCTTCAGGATATTGATCGAATAGTCGCTGCCGCCGCTCTTCAGGAAGCCAAGATAGCGTTCGACGGCAGGCGCGCCTTCTTCGAGAATCTGCTTGGAGAAGCTCGTAGCGGCAGAGAAGCCGGTCGCGTACTTGTACACGTAGAAGCTGGTGTAGAAGTGCGGAATCCGTGCCCACTCCATCTCGATATCCTGGTCGACGACCATATCGTCGCCGTAGTATCGCTTGTTCAGCTCGTAATAGATCTTCGACAGCTCCTGCGGCGTGAGCGATTCGCCGTCTTCGGCCTTCTGATGAATCAGCATCTCGAACTCCGCGAACATCGTCTGACGGAATACCGTCGTGCGGAATTGGTCGGCGTAATAGGTGAGGAGGTACATCTTCTCCTTCGGATCCGTCGACTTCTCCAGCATATAGTGCATGAGCAGCGCTTCGTTAAGCGTGGAAGCGACCTCGGCAAGGAAGATCGTGTACTGCGCGTCGCGATAGTCTTGATTCGTGTCCGAGTAATACGAATGCAGTGCATGGCCCATCTCGTGCGTCAACGTGAACATGCTGTTCAGATTATCCTTATGGTTGAGCAGCACGTAAGGATGCGTGCCATAGGCGCCCCAGCTGTACGCGCCGCTGCGTTTGCCCTCGTTCTCGTACACGTCGATCCAGCCGCTGTCGAAACCGTCCTTCAGCACGTCGAGATAGTCGTCGCCGAGCGGCTTCAAGCTATCCAGCACGGTCGCTTTCGCTTGGTCGTACGTGATGTCCAGCTTGAATTCCTCGACTAGCGGCGCGAACAGATCGTACATATGCAGCTCGTCGACCTTGAGCAGCTTCTTGCGCAGGTTCATGTAACGATGCATGAGCGGCAGATGCTTGTGGATCGTGCCGATCAAATTCGTGTAGACTTCCTTCGGGATGTTGTCCCCGTAGAGCGACATCTCGAGAGCGGAAGGATATTTGCGCGCGCGGGAATAGAAAATGTTCTTGTTCACGTTCGCGCTCAGCGTCGAGGCGAGCGTATTCTTCATCTTGCCGTATGTATCGTACATCGCTTTGAATGCTTCGCGGCGCACGTCTCGATTCTTGCTCTCGAGGAACTGAATGTAGCGGCCTTGCGTCAATTCGATCTCTTCGCCGTTCTCGTCCTTCACCTTCGGGAACTTCAGGTCCGCATTGTTCAGCATGCCGAAGATCGTGTTCGGCGCCTGGCTGATATTGCCGACCTGCGCGAGCAGCGATTCCTCGCTCTTCGAGAGAATATGCGCTTTCTCGCGGCGCATCTCTTCGAGCGTGAACTTGAACTTGGCAAGCAGCGGATTCGCGATCATCTGATCGAGCGCATCGGACGGCAGGCTGAGCACTTCAGGCGTAATGAAGGACAGCGCTTCGCCGGATTCGACGCTGAGCTTCTTCGATTTGTCCGATAAGGCCATGTTGACGGGCTCTGCGGTATCCTCGTGATGGCGCATGTTCGCGTATACGTACAGCCGCTCGACATGGAGCGAGAGGGCGTCTTCAAGCTCGAAGCAAGCTTTGAGCTGCGCGGGATCGGCCAATTTGCCTTGGAAGGCAGCGATCTGCTTGATCAGTTCCTTCGCCTCTGCGTATTCTTTGTCCCATTCGGCTTGGGAGGCGAACAGATCCTCCAGCTTCCAGCGGTGGTCGGTACTGATCTCGGAACGTTTGGGTAGATGGTTCATGGGGCTCCTCCTCATGGCTTCGATATCGTTGTGCAGCGTCGACTCAGCTTCATCCAACGTTCTTGCGGCGGCTGCGACCGTCGTAGATGCCAGCAGTCCGAGGGTCAGAAGGACAGGGAACCATTTCATGGCCGCACTCCTTGTTTTTACCCTCTAGTATGCCAGCTTGTCAGTCGCCCATATTCAAGAAACTGAATACGATCAGGAAAAAGGCGAATGCGATCAGCGCAATCGTGATCAGCGAGACGCCGCGGCGCATAGAAGGCGGGATCGAATCGCGTTTCATGATGACGATCGCCCCCAGCGAGAATGCAGCAATGATGAATATGAGCGTTGCGGATGTGTCCATAGCGATTCCTCCTCTAGCTAATCCATTTCGCCGGAGAGGAAGCATTTTCCTGCCTGCGGCTCGGACGGATTAGGCTCGTCTGTCAGATCGAACGGAATGCCGCGATAATGGCATCCCGTTCTTCTTCGCCGCCCTCGAGCTCAGCAGCGCGGAATCGATTGGATGCCCAGTGAAGCATTTCCTGGCGGCTGACGAACGTATGGCATTCCTCGCCCCATTGGTCGGAAATTTCGCGCACGACCAACGTTTTGCCCTGCACCTCTACATTCAACATATTATATTTGTCGCGCTTATAGATCTCGTATTTTTTGAACATGGCTGCCGCTCCCCCGATTGCTTGATTTTTTCACCATCATAGCCAACCGATCTGTGGAAATCAACTTGTTTTCGTAGTATACTGCGAAGAAGTCCGGAAGCGGACTGGGTATGCGCGGCGCAAGCGGTGCATGCAAGACGAGCGATTCACCAGTCGAGAAGAGGAGAGATGAGCCATGAACGAAAGGTATGAACAGGTCGGCGTAGCTGTTACTTGCAGAGGTTACGAGGAGTATGTGCGCATGTTCGCGCTGGATGAGGCACAGTTGATGACCGGAGAGGTGTTGGACGTTGCGGCAGGCGCTTCCTCGCTGACGGCGGATCTGAATGCGAGAGGCGTGCCGGCCGCGGCCGCCGACCCGCGGTATGCTCGGCATCCGGAGGCGCTCATACAGGAAGCACGCGAGGAGATCGAGACATCGACGAACAAGCTGAAGGGTCTGGCACATCGCTTCGACTTCAGCTATTACGGCGATATGGATCGGCATCACGCCATGCGGGAAGCATCGCTTGCCCGCTTCTCGGCGGATTACTCCGCATACTACGGCAATGAACGATACACGGCTGCTTCGCTGCCGTCGCTGCCCTTCGAAGACGGGCGCTTCAAGCTGGTAATGTGCAGTCACTTCTTATTCTTGTACGGCGATCAATTCGATTATGCTTTTCATGAGCAGGCTGTAGGGGAACTGCTTCGGGTGTGCAAGCCCGGCGGAGAGGTGCGGATTTATCCGCTCGTTACGCTGACATTCCAGCCGTACCCCCGGTTGGACGAACTGCTGGCCGCTGCCGCCCGCTGCGGGGCATCGATCCGGCTCGTGCCGACGAAACTGCCGTTCATCCCCGTGTCCACGCAGGTGCTAATTCTGCAGAAAACGGAAGCGCAGCATTAATTTTTTGAAAAGACTTGTCCGGCGTTTGCGTTTTGGACGGCTGGTGCGTATAATGGAAGTATTCGCCGTCATAACGGCGTCATTTTTAGGAGGTTGTTCATTTGAAAGGAACAGTTAAATGGTTTAACGCAGAAAAAGGCTACGGGTTTATCTCGGTTGAGAACGGCGAAGACGTATTCGTTCACTTCTCGGCGATCCAAGGCGAAGGCTTCAAATCCCTGGACGAAGGCCAAGCGGTCGAGTTCGACATCACGCAAGGCAACCGCGGTGCACAAGCAGCTAACGTAGTCAAGTTATAAGATCTGGGATCATTCCCATCATATAGCTTCGGACCCACGCATAAAGGCCGGCCCTGTTCATACTAGGGCCGGCCTTTTCTTTATTGCCGCTTGTGATCACGATGCGGATGCTAACGGAGCTTACTCGACGGCGAATCTTGAACGCTGGCGAAAATTCCGTTGCTCACGTAGGTCTGCCTACGCTGCGCTACTCATTCGCTACCATCGTCCAACCTTCTCGGCGCTGACAAGCGTGCCGCTTGTGATCACGATGCGGATGCTAACGGAGCTTACTCGACGGCGAATCTTGAACGCTGGCGAAAATTCCGTTGCTCACGTAGGTCTGCCTACGCTGCGCTACTCATT
>JAEZCJ010000121.1 GCA_023433615.1 Bacillota bacterium
TCGAATAGAGGCACGCAGCGGAGCGAAGGCTCGTCGATCGTGGAAGCGACGATGCCGAGGTCCGCTTTTTTGTCGCGCACGAGAGACACGATCTCGTGCGTCTTGCCCGTGACGGCCTTAATATCGACCTCCGGGTGCGACTCCGTCATCATCTGAATGAGGTCGGGCAGCGTCGTCTGCAGCGTCGTCAAGCTGGCGCCGATCATGATCGAAGCACGGCCTGCGTCGCTGTGCTCGGCGATCGCTTGGAGGAAGCGATTGTGTCGCTGCCTCGTCTCAAGGGCATAATCATAGGTAGCTTGCCCGACGCGCGTCAGCTCCAGCCGCTTGCCGATTCGCCGGAACAGCTGGGTACCGAGATCGGCCTCCAGCTTGGCGATTTTGCGCGAGAGCGCGGGTTGTGAGATATTAAGCACAGCAGATGCGCGATTGAGGCTCGATTCCTCGACCACGGTCGCGAATGCATGCAGCTCTTCAAGCACCGGTTCAGCCTCCTTATACCAATATCGCATAAGCATATATAATAAATATGCAATTCCATTATAAGATGAAAAGGAGTAGCATGGAAGTATGGCAATTGTGTGAATGTCGAATGTTGACGCTCCACACAGCGGGGTATACAATGATTAGTGGTTTACACGCACGTCCAGTCCGGAAAGGAGAACGCTTACGTTATGAAAGGGAATTCGTATTATTCGCGCAAGCTTCATTCGCTATTGGGAGTCATTCCGCTGAGCTTGTTCTTCATCAGCCATCTGCTGACGAACTTCTCTGCGGTAGAAGGCGGAGCGGAGCGATTCAAGAGCGCCGTAACATTCATTAACAGCTTGCCGCTTGTGGTGGTGCTGGAGATCGTGATTATTTGGCTGCCGATTCTGTTCCATGGCGTCTACGGCCTGTACATTGCCTTCCAATCGAACATCAATACGGGACAGTTCAAGTACGGGCGGAACTGGGCGTTCGCGCTGCAGCGTATCTCGGGCGTCATCACGTTCATCTTCGTCTTCTGGCATGTCTACCAGACGAGATGGCAAGTGCTGATCGGCAACGAGTCGCATGAAGGTCTCGGCGTGGTCATGCATGAGATCGCATCGAACGGCTTCTATCTTACGCTGTACGTGATCGGCATCATCGCGTCGGTGTTCCATTTCTCGAACGGCCTCTGGGCGTTCCTGGTCAGCTGGGGCATTACGGTAAGCCCGCGCGCGCAGCGTGTCTCTTCCTATATTTGCATGGGCATCTTCGTCATCGTGTCCGCCATGTTCCTGTCGACGATCTTCGTCTTCCGCGGCGACGAATTCGGCGAAGCAAGCGCGGCCCTGCAATCGGTACTCAATATCGGCTAGTCTGTATAGAAGGAGCGATTAAGAATGGCTAACAATAAAATCATCGTCGTCGGCGGCGGACTTGCCGGCCTGATGGCGACGATCAAAGCGGCCGAAGCGGGCATGCAAGTGGCCTTGTTCTCGCTGGTTCCGGTCAAGCGTTCCCACTCGGTCTGCGCGCAAGGCGGCATCAACGGCGCAGTGAATACGAAAGGCGAAGGCGACTCCCCTTGGGAGCACTTCGACGATACGGTATACGGCGGCGACTTCCTCGCGAATCAACCGCCGGTTAAAGCCATGTGCGAAGCGGCGCCAGGCATCATCCACTTGATGGACCGGATGGGCGTCATGTTCAACCGGACGCCGGAGGGTCTGCTCGACTTCCGCCGTTTCGGCGGGACGAAGCATCACCGCACCGCGTTCGCCGGCGCGACGACGGGCCAGCAGCTGTTGTACGCGCTGGACGAGCAAGTACGCCGTTGGGAGACGGCAGGTCTCGTAACGAAGTACGAGCACTGGGAATTCCTCGGCGCGATTATCGACGACGACGGCGTATGCCGCGGCATCGCGGGCCAGGATCTCCGTTCGATGGAAGTGCACACGATGCGCGCGGATGCCGTCATTCTCGCGACTGGCGGTCCCGGCATTATTTTCGGCAAGACGACCAACTCGGTTATCAATACGGGTACGGCTGCGAGCGCGGTCTATCAACAAGGCGTATACTACGCGAACGGCGAGTTTATTCAGATTCACCCGACGGCCATCCCTGGCGACGACAAGCTGCGTCTCATGAGCGAATCGGCACGCGGCGAGGGCGGACGGATCTGGACGTACAAGGACGGCAAGCCGTGGTACTTCCTCGAAGAGAAGTATCCGGCCTACGGCAACCTGGTCCCTCGCGATATCGCGACGCGCGAAATCTTCGCGGTCTGCGTGGACGAGAAGCTGGGCATCAACGGCGAGAACATGGTATACCTCGACCTGTCGCATAAGGATCCGAAGGAGCTCGACGTGAAGCTGGGCGGCATCATCGAGATCTATGAGAAGTTCATGGGCGACGATCCGCGCAAAATCCCGATGAAAATCTTCCCTGCGGTCCACTATTCGATGGGCGGCATGTGGGTCGACTACAACCAGATGACGAACGTGCCGGGCTTGTTCGCGGCCGGCGAGTGCGAGTATCAATACCACGGCGCGAACCGCTTGGGCGCGAACTCGCTCGTATCGGCGATCTACGGCGGCATGATGGCCGGTCCGAAGGCGGTCGAGTACATCAAGGGACTCAAGAAGTCGGCTGAGGATCTCTCCTCTGCCGTGTACGATCGCGAGCAGAAGCGCCATACGGAGAAGTACGAATCGATCATGAAGATGAACGGCACCGAGAATGCGTATGTCATCCACAAGGAGCTAGGCGAATGGATGACGAACAACATGACGGTCGTTCGTTACAATAATAAGCTGCAGGACACGATCAACAAGATCAAGGAATTGAAGCAGCGCTACCAATCGATCAACATCAACGATACGGCGCGCTGGAACAATGCGGGAGTAGCCTTCACGCGCCAGCTGTGGAACATGCTGGAGCTATCCGAAGCGATGACGCTGGGCGCGCTCATGCGCAACGAGAGCCGCGGCGCGCATTACAAGCCGGAGTTCCCGGAGCGGGATGACGAGCAGTTCTTGAAGACGACGAAGGCCAAATGGACGGCAGAAGGGCCGCAAATCAGCTATGAAGACGTAGACGTCTCGCTGATCGCGCCTCGTAAACGCGACTATTCGACCGACAAGAAGAAAGGAGAATAACGATGGCGGAGACGACAACGGCGACACAGAGCAAGACGGTTAAGTTCATCATCACCCGGCAAGATCAACCGGACGCGAAGCCGTATACCGAGACGTTCGAGGTCCCGTACCGGCCGAACATGAACGTGATCAGCGCGCTCATGGAAATCCAGCGTAATCCGAAGAACGCCGAAGGCGCTTCGACCGCGCCGGTGTGCTGGGAATCGAACTGCCTCGAGGAAGTGTGCGGCGCGTGCTCGATGGTCATCAACGGCAAGCCGCGTCAAGCCTGCTCCGCGCTGATCGACCAGCTGGAGCAGCCGGTACGGCTCGAGCCGATGCGCACGTTCCCGGTCGTGCGCGACCTGGTTATCAATCGCGAGCGGATGTTCGGCGCGCTCAAGCGCGTCAAGGCGTGGATCCCGATCGACGGCACGTACGATCTCGGTCCCGGCCCGCGGATGGCCGAGACGAAGCGCCAATGGGCTTATGAGCTGTCGAAGTGCATGACATGCGGCGTCTGCATGGAAGCCTGCCCGAACGTGAACGACCGGAACAGCTTCATCGGACCGCAGGCGATCTCGCAGGTACGCTTGTTCAACGCTCACCCGACCGGCGAGATGAACAAGGAAGAGCGCCTCGAGACGCTGATGGAAGACGGCGGCATCGAAGGCTGCGGCAACTCGCAGAACTGCGTGCGCGCTTGTCCGAAGGGCATCCCGCTGACGACGTCGATCGCGGCGATCAACAAGGATACGACGAAGCACTTGTTCAAGAAGTGGCTTAGCATGTA
>JAEZCJ010000126.1 GCA_023433615.1 Bacillota bacterium
CCCCGGGCACAAAAACACCGGCGGGGCGGCCCCCCACCACCGCCGTTACCGTCATCTCGATCGGTCTCGTGAACGCCAAGCTGCTGACGTTCCCGCGCACGCTCGGCATCATCCTCGGCACCAACATCGGCTCCTGCCTCACCACGGAGCTGATCGGCTTGAACCTGAACCGATTGTCCGTGCCGCTGATGGCGATATCGTTCGTCCTCTGGCTGTCGACCGTCCTGCTGTGGGAAGCCTCGCCCTGGCGAACCGCATCCGATCCGCCGCCCCGCTTGCTGAACCCGGTGCGGTACGGCGCCGTCGTCCTGTTCGGCTTCGGGCTGCTCTTGCTCGGCATGACCGTCATGCAGTCCATTGCCCCGGCTCTTGAAGCGACGCCGTTCTTCAGTTGGTTCCTGGACCATTCCAGCCGCAGCCTCGTGTGGGGCATCGTTGCCGGGACCGTGCTGACAGCCGCCATCCACAGCAGTGCCGCGGTGATCGGCATCATGATGGGATTCGCCGCATTCGGCGCCATGCCCGTCGAGATCGGCATCGCTGCCGTGCTCGGCGCCAACGTCGGCACCTGCTTCACCGCGGTACTGGCCTCGTTCGGCGGCTCAAGAGCCGGTCAGTTCGTCGCTTGGTCGCATGTGCTGCTGAATATCGGCGGCATGCTGCTGTTCGCCCCGTTCATCCGCGAGCTGACGGCCGCGGCGAGCTGGCTGACCGCTTCGCCTGCCGGACAGATCGCGCACGCGCAGACGATTTTTAATATGCTGTGCTCGATCCTTGCGCTTCCGTTGTGTTACCTGCCGGCGTGGAACCGCCAGCGCTAGCGCCGGCCACGATCGCGGCTCCGCCGCTCGTCCCCAGCCGATTCGCCCCCGCTTCCAGCATCTTCGCGGCCGTCGCCGCGTCCCGGATGCCGCCGGACGCCTTCACGCCGATTGTCGGCGATACGGACGCCCGCATCAGCTTAATATGCGCTTCCGTTGCCCCGCCCGGACCGAAGCCGGTCGACGTCTTCACGTAATGCGCGCCTGCCGCTTCGGATACGCGGCAGGCTTCGGCGATCTGTTCATCCGTCAGCATGCCCGTCTCGAAGATCACCTTCACGATCGCGTTGCCTTCCACGGCACGTACGACCGAAGCGATATCATGCGACACGACGCCGTAGCGCCCTTGCAGCAGATGGCCGATCGACAGCACCATATCGATCTCGCCCGCGCCGTCCTCCACCGCCGCAGCCGCTTCGAACGCTTTGACTCGCGACGCTGCCGCACCCAGCGGAAACCCGCAGACCGCGGCGATCTTAATGCTCGAGCCCGCCAGCTTCTCGCGGCAATGGCTGACCCATACCCCGTTGACGCATACGCTGTAGAATCGGTACTGCAGCGCCTCCTCGCAAAGCTTGTCGATATCGGCTTCCGTCGCGCCTGGCTTAAGCAGCGTATGGTCGATGAATGGGGCAATAGAGCTTCCCGGCTTCCACGATTCAAGCATGTCCCTCAACCTCGATTCCTAGTAGTCTTAATGCGCCGGCCAGAATACGGTCATTGTTGTCGTAGCCCGACTGCTTCTGCCTGCGCCATGCTTCCTCCGGTTCGAACCATTCAACGCCGCGGATTTCCTCGATCTGCGCTTGCAGCGTACCGCCGATCGCTTCGACCAAGTAATAATGCACTTCCTTGTCGACCGTTCCGTGCGTCTCATGCTGATAGCGGTATTTGATCTGGTCGACAGGCGAGACGATGCGTCCTTGCATCCCGGTCTCCTCTTCGATCTCGCGGAGCGCGGTCTGCTCGATCGTCTCGCCTTGTTCCATCTTTCCCTTCGGAAGCGATATTTTACCGTAACGGTCTTGAATGAGCTGAATTTCCAGCCCCTGTTCGCCGTTCCTGAACACGACGCCTCCTGCCGAGATTTCCTTCATATCCGCCTCTCCTTCCGAATTGCACGACCTGATATAGTCAACAAGGATTTCCAGAGGCTGTTAAGCCAAGGAAATCCCCGTCATACGTGGAACCGCGACCGGTTGTGATCACGATGCGGCCACCGGTTGTTTAACCTGCGGCAGAAGTCTTAAGCTTGCTTGCACGATGATCCAGCACGCGGACGAGCTCGCCGCGGCATTCGTTCACGCCGGCTTCCGTCACCTTCACGCGGCACAGCTCGCCGATCAGCGATTCGTCGCCCGCGAAGACGACCTGCAGGTAGTTATCCGAGTACCCCATCAGCAGCCCTGTTCCCGGCGCCCCCTTATAATCGCGCTCCGGAATGATGTCGAGCGTCTGGCCGACATAAGGCTTCGCATACGTCAGTTGCAGCTTCTCCGACAGGTCGATCAGCTTATGCACGCGCTCGTTCTTGATCTCTTCGTCGACTTGATCTTCCATTCGCGCGGCCGGCGTGCCGGTACGCTTGGAATATGGGAACACGTGCATCTCCGCGAAGCCCATCCGTTCCATGAAGCGGAATCCGTTCTCGAACTGCTCCTCGGACTCGCCGGGGAAGCCGACGATGACGTCCGTCGTGATCGCGACGCCCGGCATCGCTTGGTGCAGCTGCTCGATCTTCGCCGCGAATTCCTCCGTCGTATACTTGCGCCGCATGCGCTTCAGCACCTCGTTATCCCCTGCTTGCAGCGGAATATGGAGGTGGCGGCACATTTTCGCGGAGCGGTTCAGCACGTCGATCATCTTGTCGTCGATCTGGCTCGCTTCGATCGAGCTGATCCGGATGCGCTCCAGCCCCTCGACCTTGTCGAGATCCCACAACAGATCCGCCAGGTCGTAGTTCTCGAGGTCGTCGCCGTAACCGCCGGTGTGAATGCCCGTCAGCACGATCTCCTTGTAGCCTGCCGCGACGAGCTGCTCCGCTTGCGCGATGACGCTCTTCGGATCGCGGCTGCGCGACAATCCGCGCGACCACGGGATGATGCAGAACGTGCAGAAGTTGTTGCAGCCTTCTTGGATCTTCAGGAAGGCGCGCGTCCGATCCGAGAAGTCCGGCACGTCCAGCTCCTCGAATTCGCGCGTCTTCATAATGTTGCGCACGGCATTCACCGGCTGGCGGTCCGCTTGGATCTGATTGACGTAATCCATCAGTTTGTCGCGGTCCTGCGTGCCGATAACCAGATCGACGCCCGGAATCGCCATAATCTCCGCAGGGGACGTCTGCGCGTAGCAGCCCGTCACCGCGATAACGGCGTCAGGATTGCGGCGAACGGCACGGCGGATGATCTGCCGGCTCTTCTTGTCCCCCGTGTTCGTGACCGTGCATGTATTGATCAGGTATACGTCGGCGGTCGTCGTCTCGAAGTCGACCTGCTCGTAACCTGCATGCTTGAATAGCTGCCAAATCGCCTCGGTGTCGTAAAAGTTTACTTTACAGCCCAAGGTGTAAAAAGCGACCGATGGCATAGCTTCAATGTCCTCCCATCTCTCCGGATTCATACATCAGGCAAGCAAGCGCGGCCATCGCGGCCGTCTCCGTACGCAGAATGCGGCGGCCGAGCCCCGTCAGCAACGCGCCGGCGGCTGCAGCCTCTGCCGCTTCGCGCTCGGCGAATCCGCCTTCGGGTCCGACGACGACGAGCAATGTTAGCGGTCCGTTCGCATCCTTGCCGGCCAGCGCCTCATGGATTGCAGCTCGCAGGCCCGCGCTCGGCGTTCCGCCTTCCTTCTCGTAGCAGAAAAAGACGGCGTCGTAATGCGCAAAGTCCGCGATCAGTCCCCGCCAGTTCATCACGGACCTAATCTCCGGAATCGCGCTGCGATGCGCTTGCTCTGCGGCTTCCTTGGCGATTTTGCGCCAGCGCTCCAGCCGCTTGCCTTCCTTCTTCTCGTCGTATTGCACGACGGCCCGCTCCGATTGGAACGGCACGAAGCCTACGGCTCCGATTTCCGTCCCTTTCTGGATGACGAGCTCCATTTTATCGCCCTTAGGCAAACCTTGCGCGACCGTGATCTTCCACCTCGGCTCGCCCGCCATCGGCAGGCCCTCCTCGATGTCCGCAATCGCGCGGGAAGGCTCGAGTTCACGCAGCACGCAGACCGCCTCGCGGCTGATCCCGTCGCTGACGATCACCTTGTCGCCGGGCTTCATCCGCATGACGCGCAGCAGATGATGCACGTCCTCGCCTTCCAGCGTGACCGATTGTTCCCGGAACGATTCCGGCGCTACAAAATATCGTTGCATGTCCGTCTACCAACCTTCATCATACACGTTTTGTCAAGCTGATGCCACAGGCAAGTGAAAGCAGCGCATCCTGAATGAGGCTACCCGTAGCTGATGCCGAACCAGCTGAACATCGCGCTGATGATCGGCCTCGATAGGCTGAACAACGGGTCGAGCGTCACTGCACGCAGCGGGGGAATGAATACGACTAAGAGGAATACGAACATCCCCCATTGCACATTCTGCTCCATCTTGATCCTGACGCGCTGCGGCGCCAAGTCCTCGATCACCCGATAGCCGTCAAGCGGCGGAAGCGGTATAAGATTAAAAATAAAGAGCAGCACGTTCATCGTGATGAGATAATGCAAGAACACTGCGATTGCCTCTAGTACGCCTTCGGATGCGCCATGAATCCAATCGGACGCGTCCACCCATGCGAATAAGGCAACGCCGATCAAGGCCAGCAGCAAGTTGCTCAGCGGACCGGCAACCGACACGATGATCCCCATCAGCCGGGGCGACTTGAAATTTCCCCGATTGACCGGCACCGGCTTTGCCCAGCCGAAGCCGGCAATCAAGATCAGGATCGTGCCTAATACGTCGAGGTGGACGCGCGGATTGAGCGTCACCCGGCCTTGTCGATAGGCCGTCAGATCGCCGAATTTATACGCGCTGTACGCATGCGCGAATTCGTGTACGGCGAATGCGAGAATCAATACGATGACGATGAACGGAAAGTGGTCCAGCGGATACCAGACCAGTCTCTGAAGCGTCTCCATCAGTCAGCCTGCGGCTTTCTCGCGACGAAAGCGATCCACTTATCCTCGCGTTCGCTGCTCACGATCTCGAAGCCCGCTGCCTCCAGCCCCCGCTCGACATCGGTCTCCTTATTCTCATAGATGCCCGAAGCGATATAGGTGCCGCCCGGCTTGAGCGCCTCATAGACGTCGTCGATGAACAGCAGGATGATCTCGGCCAGAATGTTCGCCACGACGAGATCGACCGGCACGGTGACGTTCAGCTGCTCGCCGCCTTCCGGGCCCCCGCGCAGTACGCCGAGCAGATCGCTCAGATGCACTTGAATCCGATCCTGCAGGTTGTTCAACCGCGTGTTCTCCGCCGCGCTCGATACCGCGACGGGATCCAGGTCAAGCGCGAGTACGCGCTCCGCTCCCAGCCGTACCGCGCCGATCGCGAGAATGCCGGAGCCCGTGCCGACGTCGATGACCTGCTCGCCGCCGCGCACGACGGAGTCGAGCGTGCGCAGGCAGAGCGCCGTCGTCGGATGCGTGCCCGTGCCGAAGGCCATGCCGGGATCGAGCTCGATGATCCGCTCACCCGGACCCGGCCGGTAGTCCTCCCACGTCGGCTTGATCGTCAGCCGCTCCGATACGCGGATCGGCTTGAAGTATTGCTTCCAAGCATTCGCCCAGTCCTCTTCGTCGACGATCGCTTCCGTCATGACGACCTCGCCCGGGTCGATATCGTACGAACGCAGTTCTTCCGTGCGTTCCAGTACGGTACGCTTAATGCCTTTAATATCCGAGCCGACCAGAAAATATCCCTTGATCTCGGCCATGCCTTCCGGGATATCGTTAAGCGGACGTTCGTACCATTGTCCGAGCGAGGTGTCCCGCTGCTTGTTCAGCGTCCCGGACTCCTCGACCGATACGCCGTCCGCGTCCAGCTCATGCAGGAAATTCGTTATCATTTCGATCGCCTCTTCGGTCGTCGAAATCGTAAGCTCATGCCACTTCAATTCAGTATCCTCCCTAATTCGGCCCTTTACGCTAACTTTGAACCATCGGAACTATTTTACAACAGATAGCCGCGCAGCACAAAGAACATCTCCTGCGGAATCCGGCCTTCCTCTCGCCCCTACGCCATCCCCGGCAAGTTCAATGTACGCAAAGAAACCTTCCGTTCGCCGGCCGAGGCAGATCGCCCCTGCAACGAAAGAAGGTTTCGCGTACAGCTTCCAGCTATCGACGGCGATGCCGCGAAGCCTAGTGCCAATCCGCCGTGCCGCCGGATTGACGAATGACCTGCACGGCGCGGTCCACGACCCCGTCCTCGACAACAGCGGTGAAAGACATGCCGTCCTCGCCGTGCGTAATGCCGGTCACCCGCAACGCCTGCAACTTGCGCTCTGCCTCGCGCGCAGGGTCCGCCTGATCGAAGGAAGCGTTCAATTCGTAAGTCATGCTCGCTCCAGCTCCTCTCTAGCTGCGCTCTGCGCGGCTGTCCGCTGCGGCTGCCCGGGCTTGCGCTTCTTTATCGGCCGCATCTGCGACTTCTTCCGAGAATTCGACATCCTCCGCCTTGCCGATTGGCAGCTTGCCGCGTTGCACCTGATTCGATTTCTTCTTCATGTGTCGTTCCTCCTATGACCGCGGGTGTTGGCGCCTCTCGTATAGGATGTCTTGGCGGGAATGGATTATGCACGGCAGAAGCCGGTCCAAGGGCTGCCCCTCAGACCGGCTTCTATGCGCTGCAATAACGGCTACTCGCCGCGGAATGCCTTCTTCATCCGTTCGAAAATCGACTCGTGATGCTCCCCGCCCGCTCCCGAGCCCGACGACGAGCTGATGCCGGACGTGCCTGACAGCTGACGAAGCAGTTCCTTCTGCTCCTCGCTCAGGTTCGTCGGCGTGACGACCGTCACCTTCACGTGCTGATCGCCTTGCCCGTAGCCGCGCAAGCGCGGTACGCCTTTGCCCTTCAGCCGGAAGTAAGTTCCGGTCTGCGTGCCTGCAGGAATTTTCAGCTTGACCTTCTCGGTCAGCGTCGGAATTTCGATCTCGTCGCCGAGCGCCGCCTGCGCAAAGTTCAGCGGCACCTCGCAATAGATGTCTTCGCCTTCCCGCTCGAAAAATTCATGCGACTTCACCCGGATGACGATGTACAAGTCGCCTGCGGGTCCCCCCTTCGTGCCTGCTTCGCCCTCGCCGGATAAACGGATCTGCGCGCCTTCGTCGACGCCGGCAGGAATGCGGACATTCAGCTTGCGCGTCTTCTTGACCTTCCCGGAGCCGGAGCATGTGCCGCACCGTTCCTTGATCATGCGTCCGGTACCGCCGCAGCCCGAGCAGGCGCGACGGTTCACGATGCGGCCGAACGGCGTATTCTGCACGACCTCCTGCTGGCCGGAGCCTCGGCAGGTCGAGCAAGTCTCCGGCTTCGTGCCGGGCTTGGCGCCCGAGCCGTGACAAGTATCGCAGTTCTCGGTCCGCGGAATGGAGATCTCGGTCTCCTTGCCGAACACGGCTTCCTTGAACTCGATCGTCATCGTGTACTGCAGGTCATTGCCTCGCTGCGGCGCATTCGGATCGCGCCGGCCGCCCCCGCCGCCGAAGAACATATCGAAGATATCGCCGAAGCCGCCGCCGAAATCCGCGCCGCCGCCGCCGAAGCCTTGATTCGGATCGACATGCCCGAACCGGTCGTACTGCGCGCGCCGCTGATCGTCGCTCAGGACGTCGTAGGCTTCCTTCACTTCCTTGAATCGCTCTTCCGCATCCGGTTCCTTATTTACGTCCGGATGATATTTGCGCGCCAATCCCCGGTACGCCTTCTTAATCTCGTCCGCGGAGGCTTGCTTGCCGACCCCCAGCACTTCATAATAATCCCGTTTCTCCGCCACGCAGTCACCCCCGTTCCACATTAATTTCATGAGTACAATATAACATAAGTTCAAAATGACCAGTTGTCAGCGCCAAGAAGGTTGGACGATGGTAGCAATTGAGGAGCTCCAGCGTTTCCGTAGGAAACGCACTTCGGAAGCATACGCTCGTAGGCAGACCTACGTGAGCACCTCCAGCGTTTCGTAAGAAACACATCGGAAGCATACGCTTAAATTGCGCCAGCGTTCAAGATTCGACGTCGAATATGCTTCTTGGGTTACTTCGCGATCACAAGTGGACAACCTCTACGGCACAACGAAGGTCAAAGCCGGGTGTCCCGGCTTTGACCTATGTTCCTTCAGGTCTGCTGTGCGCTTACTTCTTGTCGTCGACAACCTCGTAATCGGCATCCACGACATTATCCTTGCCCTTCGCTTCGCCGCCTGCATTCGCAGCGTCTTCAGCGCCTGGCTGCTGGCCTGCCTGCTCATAGAGCTTCACCGACAGCTGCTGGATAATTTGCGTAAGCTCTTCCGTTGCCGCATTGATTTCCTCGACATTGTCGGATTCGAGCGCTTTTTTCGTCTTTTCTTTGGCTTCTTCGGCCTTCTGGATCTCGCCTGCGTCGACTTTGTCGCCCAGATCCTTGATCGTCTTCTCGACCGAATAGATCAGTTGGTCGGCATTGTTCTTCGCTTCGACGAGCTCGCGGCGCTTGCGGTCCTCTTCGGCGTTCAGCTCCGCGTCCTTCATCATCTTCTCGATCTCCTCCTCGGAGAGGCCGCTCGAGGACGTGATCGTAATTTTCTGCGACTTGCCCGTTCCCTTATCCAAGGCGGACACGTTCACGATGCCGTTGGCGTCGAGATCGAACGTAACTTCGATCTGCGGCACGCCGCGCGGCGCCGGCGGAATGTCGCCCAGCATGAAGCGGCCCAGCGTCTTGTTGCCTGCTGCCATCGAACGCTCGCCTTGCAGCACGTGAATCTCTACGCTTGGCTGGTTATCCGCATACGTGGAGAACACTTGCGACTTGCTCGTCGGAATCGTCGTATTCCGCTCGATCATCTTCGTGAAGACGCCGCCTGCCGTCTCGATGCCGAGCGACAATGGCGTAACGTCTAGCAGCACGACGTCCTTGACGTCGCCCGTCAATACGCCTGCTTGCACGGCTGCGCCGAGCGCGACGACTTCGTCCGGGTTAACGCCCTTGTGCGGCTCTTTGCCCGTCAATTTCTTAACGGCTTCCTGAACGGCTGGGATACGCGTAGAACCGCCGACCAGCACGATTTTGTCAATGTCGTTAGGCGTCATGCCTGCATCGCTGAGCGCTTGGCGCGTAGGTCCGAGCGTACGCTCGACGAGCGATGCGGACAGTTCTTCGAACTTCGCGCGCGTCAAGTTAAGCTCCAAGTGCTGCGGCACGCCGTCAGCCATCGTGATGAACGGCAGCGAGATCGTCGTCGTCATGACGCCCGACAGCTCTTTTTTCGCCTTCTCGGCCGAATCCTTCAGACGCTGTACAGCCGCTTTGTCCTTGGACAGGTCAACGCCCTGCTCCTTTTTGAATTCGGCTACGAGGTAGTCGATGATCACTTGGTCGAAGTCGTCGCCGCCCAGCTTGTTGTCGCCGCTCGTCGCCTTGACTTCGAAGAAGCCGTCGCCGAGCTCCAGGATCGAGACGTCGAACGTGCCGCCCCCGAGGTCATAGACGAGAATCGTCTGGTCTTCGGACTTCTCCAAGCCGTATGCCAATGCTGCCGCAGTCGGCTCGTTCACGATACGGAGCACTTCGAGGCCGGCGATTTTGCCTGCGTCCTTCGTCGCTTGGCGCTGGCTGTCGTTGAAATATGCCGGAACCGTAATGACCGCTTGCGTAACCGGCTGGCCGAGATAAGCCTCCGCGTCGGCTTTCAGCTTCTGCAGGATGATCGCCGAGATCTCTTGCGGGGAATAATCTTTGCCTTGAATCGTCTCTTTATGGTTCGTGCCCATATGGCGCTTAATGGAGATGATCGTGCCGTCCGGATTCGTGATCGCTTGGCGCTTCGCCGTCTCGCCCACGATCCGCTCGCCGTCCTTCTTGAAGCCGACGACGGACGGCGTCGTGCGGTTGCCCTCCGGGTTCGGAATGACGACAGCCTCGCCGCCTTCCATTACAGCGACGCAAGAGTTGGTCGTACCCAAGTCAATGCCGATAACTTTACTCATGGTTAAGCTCTCCTCCTAAATTAATGTAACATGACTTCTCTTTTCTTATAAAATGGTCGTGTGTCAGCACCGAGAAGGTTGGACGATGGTAGAAAATGAGGAGCGGAGCGTAGGCAGACCTACGTGAGCACCGGAATTTTCGCCAGCGTTCAAGATTCGATGCCGAGTAAGCTTCGAAGCATAACTTCGTGATCGCACGCGACCGCCTCTAGCTGGAGACTTTGACCATTGCGGGTCGGAGAACCTTCTCCTTCATCACATAGCCTTTCTGCAGCTCCTCGACGACAATGCCCTCTTCGTGCTCGTCGGATTCCACCTGCATGACCGCTTGGTGAACCTCCGGATTGAAGGGCTGCCCGACCGCTTCGATCGGCTTCACGCCTTCTTGCTCCAGCAGCTGACCGAACTGGCGGAAAATCATGTCGACGCCCTTCGAGAACGATTCGAAATCGCCGCTCTCTTTGGATGCGGAGATCGCCCGCTCAAAGTTGTCGATGACCGGGAGCAGCTGCGTGACGAGCTTCATGGAGGCGTAAGAGGCAAGCTCCTCTTTCTCCTTCTGCGTCCGTTTGCGGAAATTATCGAAGTCGGCTTGCGTCCGCAGCGTACGCTGCTGATGCTCGTCGACCAGCTTCTCCAGCTCGGCAATGCGCGCGATGACCGCATCTGCCTGCTCGTTGCCGAATGGTGTACCCTGCTCTTGCTCGGAGCTCTCGGCACCGTTATCGGCTGCCGACTCCATCTCGTCGACCTGTTCTGCTAGTTGTTCTTCCGTAATATCCTTGCTTGCTGACACGAACGGTCCACCTCCTCATATGCGATTGCTGCATGCATGACTCGTTATTGATACCAGCGTCCCAACAGTACGGCCAGATCCTTGGACAATACATTCATCAGGGGAATGACCTTGCCGTAGTCCATCCGCGTCGGGCCGAGCAGCCCGATCGTGCCGAGCGGCTTGCCGTCGATCGAATAGCTGGCCGTAATCAGGCTGCAGTTGCGTATCGCTTCTTCATTGTTCTCGCTGCCGATCCGCACCTGTATGCCTTCCGGAAGCGACGCGATCATCTTCGTCAGCGTCGGCGTCTCATCCAGCCAATCCAAGATGCTCTTGACCTTGTCGACGTCCTTGAATTCCGGCTGCGTCAGCATGTTCGAGGCGCCGCTCAGGAATACGCGGTGCTCCGTCTCATGATCCAGTGCCTTCGCCAGCGCATCGATGATCGATTCGCAGTGATCGACGTAGCGGCTTAGCTCTTCGCCCACCTCGCTGAACAGCTTCGATTGCAGGCGGTGCAGCGGCACGCCGCTCAGCTTCGCGTTCAGGATGCCGACGATCTTCTCCATCTCGGACATATCGAAGTCTGACGGAATCGAAATCGTGCGATTCTCGACATGGCCCGTATTCGTCACGATCAGGACGACGGCCGTGCGGTCGTTGAGCGGCACGAGCTGGAACGCCTTCAGCGAATTGCTGAACATCTCCGGTCCGAGCACGATGCTCGTGTAGTTCGTCATATTCGAAAGGATCATCGCAGCATGCTGGATGATTTGCTCCATCTGGTTCATCTTCGCGGCGAAGTACGAGCGTATCCGGCGAAGCTCCACGTCCTCGACCTCGCCCATCTTGACCAGATGGTCGACGTAATACCGGTAGCCTTTCGTCGAAGGGATGCGTCCGGCGGAAGTGTGCGGCTGCTCCAGAAATCCGAGTTCCTCGAGGTCGGCCATTTCGTTGCGGATCGTAGCTGGGCTGAACCCGACGTCCGACCGCTTCGATATGCTTCGCGAGCCTACAGGCTCAGCAGAACGAATATAGTCATCCACAATCGCATTCAGAATCATACGTTGTCTTTCCGTCAACATCTCCGTACCCCTCCCGATCGGATGATATTGCTGCTCGCTTTCGTTAGCACTCGTTAACGTTGAGTGCTAACCGTCCCTACAAAAATACCAAACCGATAAGGCGATTGTCAAGTCAGTTCAGCATTTTGAGCGGCGCTCCGCGCACGGCTGCCGAACGCCTTATTGCTCCTCGCTCGCTACGACCGAATCCCGGATGAATTCGAACGATACGGGCGCATAATCCCAGTGCTCCACGCAAACGTTGAAGTGCTGTTTTCCTTCGTATTTTTGCCCGTGGATATGCCCATGCACGTTCACGTAAGGCATATGGCTGTTCATATAGAGAGGTTCATGACTAAGGAAGAAAAACTCCTTATAAAGGATGGGATACTCACTCACCTCGTCAAAGCCAGCATCTAACCACCATGAACGGCTTCTGCCCCGATCATGGTTGCCCAGCACCAGCAATTTATAGCCGTTGAGCTTGCTTACGATGGACGCCGTCTTCGCTTGATTCAAGAAGGAGAAGTCGCCTAGATGGAACACCTTGTCTTCCCGGCCGACGACGGCATTCCACTTCGCGATCATGGCATCCGTCATCTCCTCCGCATTCGCGAACGGCCTCGATTCGAAAGTTATGATGTTCGCGTGGCCAAAATGATGGTCGGACGTAAAAAACGTCTGCGGCACCCTCGCCTACCCCCTCTCGATTATTAGAATGGACGAAAAAACCACTCCATCATTCGTCATTCGCATGTCCGTTGATGGAGTGGCTCTGTCAGATAAGGTTTCGATTCGATCAGCCCAGCTTGCGAAGCACGGCAATCTCGTCGCAGCGGTCCTGCTTCGGGCAATTGACGCAGTCGGTCCATACCTTCTCCGGAAAAATTTCTTTCTCCACGACCTCAAAGCCGTTCTTGCGGAAGAAGGAGACCTCGTACGTGAGCGCCATTACCTTCGGAATGCCTTGCTCGCGGGCATCCTCGATCAAGCGGTCCACGAGCTTGCTTCCGATCCCGTACCCTTTATATCCGTCCGACATGCCGAGCGAACGAATCTCGACAAGCTCAGGTCCAAGGCGAAATAGCGAGCCGCAGCCGACGATCCGATCGTCGACCTCCGCAACGACGAACGTGGCGATCTGCCGAGCGAGCGCATCGCGGGAACGCGGCAGCATGATGCCCTGCTTCGCGTAACCTTCTATTAATTGATACAATGTCTCGACATCGTCCAACGTTGCCTTCCTGCATACGGCTTCCTTCACGGTCATCGCCCTGTACCTCCTGTATCCCCTAGTATCATCCATCCGGAGTAGAATATGAATAAATATACACCGCTTCGCATGAATGTTCAAGAGGAATTTATCGATCGGCCGTTATGTCTCGAGCGCGGCGATAAAAGCGCCGAATACTTCGTTGCCGAGCGGGATCCCCCGCTCCGACAGCCGATAACCGCTGCCGTCAGGCGTCCGTTCGAGTAGCCCTTGCGCAAGCAGCGGTTCTAACACGCCGCCGAATAAGTCCTCGATTCCGCGTCCGCCGAATTGCGCGGCGAAATCACGGTTCGAGACGCCTTCGAGCATGCGCAGGCCGACCATCATGAAGTCCTCCATCGCCTCGGCTTCCGGAATCGTCTCTTCGCTTAATCTAGGCAGCCGCTCTGCCGCCGCATCGATATACGGCTGCACGCCCTTGATGTTGACATGGCGCAGTCCGCGCGCGTAGCCGTGCGCGCCCGCACCCAGCCCATAATATGGTTCATTGCGCCAATAGGTGATATTATGGCGGCTCTCGAAGCCCGGCAGCGCAAAATTGCTGATCTCGTACTGCTCGCGTCCGGCGGCCTTCAGCTTGTTCATGATGAGCAGATACATCGCGAGCTCGTCGTCCTCCGAAGGCAGCGGCAGCTCGTTCCGCTCATACAGCGCGTGGAACAGCGTGTTCTCCTCGACCTTCAGACCATAGAGCGAGTAGTGCGGCAGGTCGAGCGCCAACGCACGCTCGACGCTTGCTTCGAGCAGCTCGGGCGTCTGGCCCGGCAGGCCGAACATCAAGTCGATCGACAAGTTGCGGAAGCCCTCGGCTCGCGCAAGTTCCAAGCTTCGGTATACATCGTCGACATTGTGAATTCTGCCGATCCGCTCGAGCAGCCCGTTATCGAAGGACTGCACGCCGAAGCTGATCCGATTCACGCCGCCTTCCCGCATGGCGGCCAACTTATCCGGCTCCGTCGTGCCGGGATTTGCCTCCATCGTGAATTCGACTCCCGCTGCCAGCGGAAAATGCTCGCTGACATCCTTCAGGAAGCGCGTCATCTGAGGCGGCGTCAGCACGGTAGGCGTCCCGCCGCCGACGAACACGGTCTCGATCGTCTCCGGCGGCAGCGCGGCGCTGGTCCGTGCCATCTCAAGCGCAAGCGCGTCCAGGTAGGCATCGACCGGCTGCCCGTTCAGCACGAAGGAATTGAAGTCGCAATAATAGCACTTGTTCGTGCAGAACGGAATATGGATATACAACGCTCTAGGCGCTCTGTGCAGCATGGTTGTGTCACTTCCTTCGTCATAAAAGTATGCCATTTCGAATCCCGCTCGCATTAGAGTTGTGCCATAGCGGTTCTCAGGACCGTTATTGCCCTCAGCCGCAGCAGGACTACATACGTTAACGGTCCTATGGATCGTTATCGCAGGAGATCTGGACCTCTCGCATCCCACGGATTGCCTATTAGCGGTCTTCAGGACCGTTATCGCCCGAACCCGCAACCAATCCGCACGCATTATCGGTCCTCGGGACCGCTATTGTCAGCGCCGGCTGGGGTGAAACGAACGGCAACCGGTGCGGTTCGGAGTCGCCGCACGAAGTTCGGCAACTCCGAACCGCACGCATCGCTCGCTGCCAACTGACAACAACGCCGTCAGGGAAGCCCTGACGGCGTAGTAGCGTAACTGCTTCATCAGTCGTCGATCTTGAGCACCGCCATGAATGCCTCTTGCGGCACCTCGACGCTGCCTACCTGCTTCATCCGCTTCTTGCCCTCCTTCTGCTTCTCGAGCAGCTTGCGCTTCCGGCTGATATCGCCGCCGTAGCACTTGGCAAGAACGTTCTTGCGCATCGCCTTGACCGTCTCGCGGGCGATAACCTTCGTTCCGATCGATGCCTGAACCGGCACCTCGAACATTTGACGCGGGATGAGCTCCTTCATCTTCTCGCACACGGTCCGGCCGCGGGCATAAGCCCGGTCGCGGTGAACGATGACGGACAGCGCATCGACCTGTTCGTTGTTGAGCAGAATGTCCATCTTGACGAGGTTCGACTTCTTATAGCCGGACACTTCATAGTCGAACGACGCGTAGCCCTTCGTGCTGGACTTCAGCTGGTCGAAAAAGTCGTAGACGATCTCGGACAGCGGCATGTCGTACGTCAGCGTGACGCGATTCGTATCGAGATACTCCATGTTCAGGAACTCGCCGCGCTTGTTCTGGCAGAGCTCCATAATCGCGCCGACGTAATCGTTCGGCACGATGATCGATGCCTTGACGAACGGCTCTTCGACGTATTCCAGCTTGCCGGCCTCCGGATAGTTCGACGGGTTGTCGATGTCCAGCTTCTCTCCGTTCGTGAGCGTAACCTTGTAGATAACGCTCGGCGCGGTCGTGATCAGCGGAATGTTGAATTCCCTCTCGATCCGCTCTTGAATGATTTCCATGTGCAAGAGACCCAAGAAGCCGCAGCGGAAGCCGAAGCCGAGCGCGGACGACGTCTCCGGCTCATAGCGGAGCGACGCGTCGTTCAGCTCAAGCTTCTCGAGCGCTTCGCGAAGGTCGTTGTAATCCTGCGTCTCGATCGGATATAGACCGCAGAACACCATCGGATTGATCTTCCGGTAGCCCGGGAGCGGCGCAGGAGACGGCCGTTTCGCTTCGGTGATCGTATCGCCGACGCGCGTATCCTTCACGTTCTTGATGCCGGCGACGACGAAGCCGACATCGCCGATCGCTAGCTCGTTCACGATTCCCATGCGAGGCATGAACGCGCCGACCTCGATAACCTCGAATTCCGCGCCGGTCGCCATGAACCGGATCTTCGAACCGGCCTTGATGCTGCCGTCCACGACGCGCACATAGACGATAACGCCTTTGTAAGGATCGTAGTGGGAATCGAATATAAGCGCCTTTAGCGGCTCATCCGGATTTCCGGCCGGCGGCGGAACCTGCTTCACGACCTGCTCCAGAATTTCCTTGATGCCGATGCCGGCCTTGGCGGATGCAAGCACGGCTTCGCTCGTATCGAGGCCGATGACATCCTCGATCTCCTGCTTCACGCGTTCCGGCTCTGCGCTGGGCAGATCGATCTTGTTAATGACGGGAAGAATCTCCAGATTGTTATCGAGCGCCAAATATACGTTGGCCAATGTCTGCGCCTCGATGCCCTGCGCCGCGTCCACGACCAAGAGGGCGCCTTCGCAAGCCGCAAGGCTGCGGGATACCTCGTACGTGAAGTCGACGTGTCCCGGCGTGTCGATCAGATTCAATATATAAGTCTCGCCGTCGTCGGCCTTATAGGCCAACCGCACGGCCTGCAGCTTGATCGTGATGCCGCGCTCGCGCTCGAGATCCATCTTATCGAGCACTTGATCCTGCATCTCTCGGGAAGTCAGCGCCCCTGTGAATTCCAGGATCCGATCGGCCAGCGTCGATTTGCCGTGGTCGATATGCGCGATAATGGAAAAGTTGCGAATTTTCTGTTGTCGCTTAAGAACGTCTGTCATGCTTATCCCCCAACACCCTGAAATGCTATCCATTCGACCTATTATAACAGTTGGAGGTTCATGCATCAATGTATGGATGCCTTCAGTCCGTAATCGCCTCGAACATCGACACGACAAAACGTATGCCGCCGCTCGACACGGATTGCAGCAGCCCTGCCGTTCCGTCCGCGAGCCGGTTGACCGAGGGCTCGCCGGAAGTGGACGGAAGCGTCGGGCTTGCGGCGTCGTCACCGGCGATGCTCGGTGACGACTCAACCGTTGCCTGGTCCTTGCCTCCGCCGAGCTCCGCGATGCCCGAAGGCTGCCCGGCTGCTGTTCCTGTCGACTCGCCGTCTGTCGGGGCCCCCAGCGCGCCTGTCACTTCTGGCGCGGATGCAATCGTTCCCTGGTCGAGCGGTCCGTAGACATCCGCCAGTCCTTGCGAGGTCAACTCGATCCCGTACAGCACTGCGATAACGATCAGCGCGCCGAGCATGCCGTATTTCCAAGGCTTGCGCATCCCTCAACCCTCCTATCGCTCGAGACCCGACGCGATTCAAGAAGCCTGCTTCGCATCGACCTTCTCGTCCTCCCAATAAATATTCGTGATCACCTTGGCCAGCGCGTCCGCGGTCCGGTACGACTCTTCGAGCGTATTCTCCACCCCGCCGATCTCCACGATGACGCTCTCCGGCGCAAGCGATTGATTGTATTCGCCGTTGCCGGTAGCCGCCGTCTTCCCCCATATGCCGCGAGATATGCCGGGGTACTCCTTCTCGAGGGCTTCGTGGATTTTCGTCGCGAACGCTTCGTTCTTGCGCCATTCCGGGTTGCGGTGTCCGATAATGAAGAATACTTGCGCATAGTCTTTGCCGTCGATCGTCGCCGTCGTATATTTACGCGGCTGAGAGTCGCGGTGAATATCGAAGAAGAACTCAAGGTCATCGTTGCTCTCCATCGCTTCCGTTACGGTCTTCTTCGAATATTTGTAGGATAGCTCCCAGCGATAATCCTTGATCGCCGTCGGATAGTCCGTGTTCGAATGGAGCGCCCCCACGCCTTCGGCCTCCAGCTTCTCCACCAGCCGCTTGCCGACAAGCGTAATATTTTTCTTCGTGGAATTCGGATCCTTCGTATCGGTCTGCAGCTCCGGTATCCACGATTCGCGGTTATGCGAATGGTAGACGAAGACGACCTTGCGCCCGCTCGTCGTCGGCTTGGCCGGTTCATCCGGCCCGTCGACGGCAGGAGGCTGCTGCGCAGGACCCTCCTGTCCCTGCTGCCCGTCCGTCTCTCCGGCATCCGGCAGGGGCGCTTCCTCAGAAGGCTCAGGCGTCCGGCTTGCTCCGTCCGGCTCCGGCTCTCCCTCTTCGCCGAGCCCGGGAATCGGGCGGTTATCTTCCGGTCCGATGGCGACGTCCGTCCCTGTACCGCCGCGGAGCAGGAATGCGCTGTCGTCCCCCATGCCCGGCATCTCGCCTGCCATTAAGCTCTTCGGATCGCTCAGGTTGATGTCCGTCAGCAGCCTGACGAAGAACGATGCCGTATCGGACCCTGTTACTTCCCCGTCGGGGTCGGATTCGAAAGCCGGCATTTCCATGCCTAGCATATTCGAGAAAAAAGCGCTCGATATCGCGGCGGCAAAGCCGGTCAAAGACGACATGTCCGATGCCGAGGACTGCTTATGCGCCATCCCGGCAAGCCCGGCAGCGACGAAAAACAGCATGGAGCATACGGATAAAGCGGCAAAAGTGCGTCCTTGGACGAGCAGCCGGCGGAGCGCTTCTCCGGAGCGCGGGCCATGCCATTGAACGGATATTCTTCTCATGCTGCGGTTCCTCCCTACATCTGCTTCTCTTAACCGGTTGCTATCAGTCTATGAGAAAGATGCTAGAACTAGAACCAGAGGGTCCAATTGTGATCGCGATGTAGCGCTTCGCAGCTTATTCGGCGTCGAATCTTGAACGCTGGCGGCCCTTCCGGTACTCACGTAGGTCCGCCTACGCTCCGCTCCTCAATTGCTACCATCGTCCAACCTTAGCGTATGCTTCCGATGCTGTGTTTCCTGCGGAAACACTGGAGGCGCTGACAAGCAGACTATTTAGAATACGATAGTAGTAGAATCGTAAATACAAGAGGCCGCCCCGAGCCGGTACGGGCTCGGGG
>JAEZCJ010000220.1 GCA_023433615.1 Bacillota bacterium
CCGTCCATTCGTCGATGACCTCGATCTCCAGCCCGACACGATCGGCCATCGCTTCGGCTTCCATCGCGAGCATCTCCGGCGTCAGCATATTGCCCGGCAGATTCGTCAAGCGCCGCGCGAATGCCGTGGCTTCCCCGAATACTCGGCCGCGCTCAATCCCTGCCTCGAATGCCTCCGCAATCTTCCCGTCGTCTGCGTTCGAGACCAGAATGACGCGGAGCGGCTTCGCTTCCGGCATTTCCTTGCGACGCGCCTCTCGCGTCTCGCAGCCAAGAATCAGGCCTTCTGCGATCGCTTGCCCGATCTGCTCCGTGCGGCACTCAGCCGTGCCGGCGATGAGCTCTCGTTCGAACAGCACGGTTACCGTGCCTGCCTTAAGCTTCTTCGACGCTCGGGCAATCGCAGCTCCCGTCCTGCGCAGCGATTCGGCATTCGGTGTGCCGGCTCCGAATCCGGCCAGTATGATATGCTCGGCCTCCAACACGCCTAACGACGGAAGCGTGTACGTGTCGCCTGCCTCTCGGGAGATCAACCCTTTGGCCATCAGTTTATCCGCTGCCTCGCCGATCGATTGCGGCAATCCTGCGCTCGCGCAATCAACCCCGGACTCGCCGGACAACAGACAGACGATCGCATCCGTTTCGAGCGCTGCGTGTTCTGTATTTACGATATGCTGCAGTTCAATTCTCATAGGCGCCTCCTTAAGAAAAGTCCGGCGGAATCCGCCGGACATCAGTGTACGTTCGAACCGGAATCGGTTCTTATGATCCTACAACCGATTCTAATCCTTTATTCTACTGAAGGCAAATAGATCTTGAACTCGGTCCCCTCGCCCGGACGGCTGTCGACGCGAATCATGCCGCCATGGTTCCGGATGATTCGATAGCTGACCGATAATCCCAAGCCGGTTCCCTGCTCCTTCGTCGTGAAGAAAGGGTCGAAGAGCCGATTGAGCGTTGCCCGATCCATGCCTTTGCCGTTGTCGCGTACCGTAATCTCGACGTAGCGGCCTTCTTGCCGCGTGACGATATCGATGCGTCCGCCGCGTTCGCCTTGCAGATCGCCGATCGCGTCGAGCGCGTTCTTCACGATGTTCAATACGACTTGTTTGATCTGTTTCACGTCGATCGATATTTTCGCATGAACATCATAGGCCTCGTAATGAATCTGACAGCCTCGCATCAGCGCTTCGCTCTCGGACAGCAAGGTGACTTCTTTCAACAACGACTCGATCATGACCTCCTGCACCATCGGTGCGGTCGGCTTGGACGAATTCAAAAATTCATAGATGATATCGTTGGCCCGATCGATCTCGGCCAATATGATCCGAGCGTACTCCTCTTTGCCGAGACTGAGCAGGTGCGGCCTGAGCAATTGAATGAAGCCGCGTATCGAGGTCAACGGATTGCGGATCTCATGCGCGATCGATGCAGCGATTTTGCCGAGCATGGCCAATTTATCGTTCTGATACGCCGTCTGCTCGATCTGCTTGTATTCGGAGACGTCCTTGATGCTGATCAGATAGTCCCCATCCAATTGATCTCCGTATGTACCCGTAATGAGATAGTGCCTGCCGGCAGCATCCTGAATCTCGAAGTAACGGCTGCGTTGAAGCACCATTTCCTTATAGACTCGGTATATCGTACGTTTCGCGCTTGCCTTCAGCCTCGGATGGAATAGAATGCCGCGCAGGTTGCAGCCGACGAGCATTTTTCTGGGAATGTCCAGGATTCGCGCCATCTGCAGATTAATGAAGGAGAGCACGCCGTCGCTATCGAAAATCGCGATCCCGCTGTCGAGCTGCTGCAGCACGTTCTCGTACTTGTTCTTCACGTTCTGGAACGAGAGATGGGACTGCATCAGCATCTCGCGCATTTCCGTGTATCGGCTGTCGGCGATCTCCTCCGGTTGAATGCGGAAGCGGTAAGCGACCATGAGTTCGATTAGGAAAATATAAGAACGATTGTACAGACCAAGCGCTTCTTCGGATTCTACGTTCGCGACAAGCTTCTGCATCATCTCGTTGTGAAGCGCGATGATCTCCTCCGGGTAGACGCCGTTCAGCCTCTTCCCCAGTTCAGAAGCTTCGAAGAGCGAAGCTTCGCTTCCACTCCTTATGTATTCCGCCAGCGCTGGAAAATATCGCTTGCGCACCGCGTGCATTATGGTTCCTCCCCTGTTTCTGTCACGGGACAGAGGAGAGAGGAATCGTTAGAGAGCGATGTTGACGACCGCCATTTGCGGAGCGTAATCAGCGTTTCGTCCGAGCGGTCGCAATTGACGTCCAAATCGTCCACCAGCTGAGCCGCCCACTCCGAATCCACATAGCCCGGTTCGGCATGGCGCTCGTACATTCTCACTTCAATTCCTGTCTTCCCTTCCTCATCGCGATAATATTCGATATGTAATCGGCAATACTCGGCAGTTGCAATCAGCTTCAGCGCAAATTCCGTGATAGTAAAAGCAAGGTTAGTCTGGTCTACGAGTCCGAAGCCCAAATTTCTCGCCATCTCTCGCACTCGTTCGCGCGCCGGGATTGCATCTGAAGGCTTCGTGATCACGAACGTTTCCAATCGCTCTCGCCTCCGCTTACGCTTCTGCAAGCGTTCTCTTATCAACAAGCCATACCCTAATCATAGTAATCGCTTGGACTTAGGTCAACCGAAGAGATTGTCGAAAGTTGACAGAGTACGGGAATCGAAAAGAACCGGTAATCCGACAGGACTACCGATTCTTTCCTTTCTGCTCTTGTCCGTTCGACTGACCATCTTGGGCAGGCTTGTTCGGCTTGTTAACGTCTGTATGGCGGCCTCCGGAAGCGTCATCGCCCCTTTGTTGCCCGCCGTCACTTTGCTTATGGGATTGGTTCTCATGGCCCTTTCGGCCTTCATTGCCTTTGCTCTTGTCATCGGGACCGTGTTGAGACTTTCCCTGCTCCTGTGTCCGCTCCTTCTCTTTGTCCTTGTCCTTGCCCTTGTCCTTGCCTTTGTCCTTGTCTATGTCATTGTCTTTGCCTTTCGCTTTGTCCTTCTCCTTCTCCTTCTCCTTGTCTATGTCATTGTTTTTGTCTTTCGCTTTGTCCTTCTCCTTGTCCTTGTCCTTGTCCTTGTCCTTGTCCTTGTCTTTGTCCTTGTCTTTGTCTTTGTCCTTGTCTTTCTCCTTTTCCTTGTCTTTCTCCTTTTCCTTGTCCTTGTCTTTATTCTTGTCTTTGTCTTTATCCTTGTCTTTGTCCTTGTCCTTGTCTTTGTCTTCGTCTTTGTCTTTGTCTTTGTCTTTGTCTTTGTCTTTGTCCTTGTCTTTGTCTTTGTCCTTGTCCTTGTCTTTGTCTTTGTCCTTGTCTCTGTCCTTGTTCTTGTTCTTGTTCATGTCGTGTTCCTTCTCGTCCTGCTTCTTAACTTCCGCGCTGCCCTTCTCTTCGTTCTTCCGCTCGCGCTGCAGCAGCTTCTCGAGATCGCGCTTCTTCTTCTCTACTTCCTTCTCGTCGATCACGGACGAGATCCCGCCCAGCGGCTCCGTCACGTTGTGAATCGAGGCTTGCTTCAACTGCTCGATCGTAATCGGCAGGCCCTTCTCTTCAGCCAGCAAGTACACCGCCATTTTCCCTGGGGATACTCCCTGGGCTTGCGATGACTCACGCAATTCCTTCGGCGCCTTCACATGAGCGATCGTAACGGAAGGCGATTCATCTCCCTTCGCCTTCGTGTCGGCAGCAGCCATTACCGCCTGGTCGACCGACTCGACGACTGCGTCCTCGAATCCCTTATCCACCTTATCGACGACCATGCTTGTAATCAGCACGTCCCCGCCTTGGGCAGAGAGGTAGCCTTGCGCTTCCGCGTTATGAATGACGGCTGTCGTCACTTGGTCGATGGTCGCCCCTTGGATCGCCACCCCAGCGATAACTTTAATCCCGTCGTCGTTCAATCCGCGAATCTCGATGACCTCACGGTCTCGATCGATGCCAATTTCAATGCTCGGGTTGATGTCCATCGCGACGTACATGGCGATATCCGGACCTTGACCGAGCGTGATGAGGCGCGGCAGGAACAAGGCCAGCAACAGAACAGCCGCTGCGCTCGCCGCGAGCCATCTCCGATTAGCGCTCCATGGCTTCACCGCGGGTTCGAACCTGATTTCTTCGCCTACCGCATGCTGACCCTTATTCGGAATACGGCGATACTCGCCGTCGGGCGTCAGCACGACACTGAAACGCTTATGCACTTCCATCACGATGCCCCTGTTCATGTCCCCACCTCCTCTGTCTGCTCGATCGGCGTGCCGACGGGCACTCTTAAGTACTCCTGCAGATGCGGGTACTCGCCCTCTATAATAAGCGCTGCCGCGATAATGAACTTGCGATTGCGCTCGAGTGTCTTGCGGGATACGCTGCAGCGATCCGTCAGCTCCTTGATCGGCAGCTGACGCTTCGATTCCAACTGTGCAAAAAGCAAGCGGTCCTCAGCCAACAAACGGCCGATACCGAACAGCATCTCGCGCGAATCCGCATGCTTAGGCGACTTGTCCGCCAACTCCATGAACGATACGCCGAATCTGGACAGCCGGGCGGCGAACGTCTCGATCTCGTCGCGGCGTCGCTCTGTCAGCCGTTCCTGTTCGTAGATGGCCATCGCTTCGACATTCTCGATCGGGTTCGAACTCGAATCCTCTTCATCCTCTGTGTCGAATGCGCTCCATGGCGTAGAGTTCGCATGCTTAACTTCCCGGCGGACATAGTCAATCAACCGTCTGCGGATCACGGTATCGGCAAAGCCGAGGAATGATCTGCCCGCCGTCGGCGAGAATTGGTCGATCGCCTCGTTGAACGCCAAGAGCGCAATAGCGAACTCGTCGTCTCGGGAAGGATCGATATATCGTTTGCAGAACCGGCTCGTGGACTTCGCGATGTAAGGACGATACGCCGCGATAAAGGTGTCGCGAAGGACGGGATCTCCTTCTGCCGCGATTCGGGCCACTACCGATTCAGGCGATTGTTGCGCTTCGCCGCCAGCACTCGGCTTGCCCGCGTCTCTACCGAAGAAACGCTTGATTAATAGGAGTAACAAACGCTCCACCTCTTATGTAATACATTCGTGAGTCTCATCCCCGTATGCGGGGGTACAACTAAAAAAGCCTCCGCAAGGAGGCTTACGTTCACCTGTCATCTGCGTTCGGAAGTTCGTCGCTGCAGGAGCTTGTTGCGTCTTCCGTTCAACATGACAAGACGCTTCTTCAACTGCTCCTCCCACTCTCGATCGTTCCAGTGCTTCGCGACGGACATTAAGTCCAGCGACATATCGATCTGACTCATGACGACGTCCATCGGATCCTCATTCTCATTGTTCACGCAGTTCTCGTGCAGCTCGCTGCTCTCTTGGTCCACATAGTCCTGGAAGTCCACCTCGGTGGCCCCATCGCCATGAGCATATTCTGCGAGAATCTCATACTCGTTCTCTACCATGTAATGAATATCTACCCGATGGCATACCGGACAGAACAAGATCGGTACGTTATGAATATGCGTGCGATAGTGCTTCAACGTCCCCGTCGTGCCGATCATGCTTGCACCGCAGCAAAAGCTCATACGATCACCTCCCGAGATTCACTCTTCCTTCACTGTATTCGCCATATGCCTGCCGAATTCCTGCCCGCAGCCTTCGACAAAATGCACCAAAAAAGCCTCCTCCCTAACGAAAGGGAGGAGGCTTACGTCAACCGGCCGACAGATGCCGGCATCTTCTATTATTTCATTGCGGCGACGATCAGATCGCCCATCGCTTGCGTGCCGATCGCCGCGCTCTTATCGACTGCGATATCGCCCGTACGATGGCCGGCATCCAATACGCTTGCTACCGCGTCTTCGATCGACTGCGCAGCTTGGTCGTAGCCGAACGTCAGACGGTACATGAGCGCGACCGACAGGATCGTCGCGATCGGATTCGAGATTCCTTGGCCTGCGATGTCAGGCGCGGAGCCGTGTACCGGCTCGTACAGACCGAATGCGCCCTCGCCCAGCGATGCGGACGACAGCATGCCGATCGAGCCCGTCAGCATGGCTGCCTCGTCGCTCAGAATGTCGCCGAACATGTTCTCGGTGACGATGACGTCGAAGCTTGCGGGACGACGCAGCAACTGCATCGCGCAGTTGTCGACAAGCACGTGCTCCAGCTCGACATCCGGATATTCCGGCGCGATCCGGTTTACGACTTCACGCCATAGGCGGGACGTCTCGAGCACGTTCGCTTTGTCGACGGAAGCAAGCTTCTTGCGGCGCTTCTGCGCGATTTCGAACGCTTGACGCACGATGCGCTCGATCTCTTGCACATTGTATACGCAAGTATCTACCGCTTCTTCGCCGCTTGCGCCCTCGCGGCGGAACTTCTCGCCGAAGTAGATGCCGCCCGTCAGCTCGCGCACGACGATCAGGTCGGTGCCCTCGAGCACTTCCGGCTTCAGCGTCGAAGCTTCCTTCAAGCAGTCGAAGATCGTTGCCGGACGAATGTTCGAGAACAGGCCCAGCGCCTTTCGGATTCCGAGCAGCCCCGTCTCCGGACGAAGCTCCTTCGGGTTATTGTCCCACTTCGGCCCGCCGACTGCGCCGAGCAGCACGGCATCCGCGCGCTTGCACATGTCGAGCGTATCCTGCGGAAGCGGCGTGCCCTTCTCGTCGATCGCGATGCCGCCGAACAGCCCATGCTCGAATTCGAACGAGAGGCCGAACAGCTCCTCCGTCTTCTTCATTACCTTGATCGCTTCGCCGACAACTTCCGGACCGATGCCGTCACCGGCGATAACCGCGATTTTTTTCACGTCTGCCATTGTCTAACACTCCTTCGATAGCTATTTCCTATATGTATCGTTGTACCATAGCTTGCGCTACATGACCAAGATATAAAACCTATTGCCTTTATTGCTAATCGCTATAGCGTTCAGCCATCGATGCCGCTTGCAGGAGCCGCCGCTCGGGGCGGCGGACCCTTACAAGACTAGATCAAGCTCATCTTGTCGCGGCGGCCCGGCGATTGACGCTTGTCGATCAGACGGTTGAGCGCATCGACGTAAGCGCGCGCGCTAGCTTCGAGTATATCGGTGCTGAGGCCGCGGCCTTGCGCCGATACGTCGTTCTGCTTCAGCACGACATGCACTTCTCCGAGCGCATCCTTGCCGTGCGTAACCGACTTGATCGAATAATCTTCGAGCTCAACAGCCTCGCCCGTCAGCGCATCGATTGCATTATAGATGGCATCGACAGAGCCGTTGCCCTCGGCACGCTGCTCCTTGACGCCTTCGCCGGCTACCTTGACCGCGATAACCGCATGCGGGACGGATTGATTGCCGTAGCTAACCTGGATCGTCTCGAGCGCATACACTTCCGGCGTGTCGATCAGCTTCTCTTCCAGCATCGCGCGAATGTCCTCATCGCCGACGTTCTTCTTCTTGTCCGCCAAGTCCTTGAACTTCGCGAATGCCGCGTTGACCGCTTCATCGTTCAATTCGTAGCCGAGGTCGATCAGCTTCTCGCGGAATGCATGGCGGCCCGAATGCTTGCCCAGCACAAGCTTCGACTCGACCAGACCGATCGTCTCGGGCGAGATGATCTCGTAGGTCGTCTTCTCCTTCAACATGCCGTCCTGATGAATGCCCGATTCATGCGCAAAAGCGTTCGCGCCGACGATCGCCTTATTCCCCGGTACGACCATGCCCGTCAGCTTGCTGACCAGCCGGCTCGTGCGGGCAATCTCCTTCAGGTTGAGCGTCGTACGTGCCTGGTAGAATTCCGCTCGCGTGTTCAATGCCAATGCGACTTCCTCAAGCGCGGTATTGCCTGCGCGTTCGCCGATGCCGTTGATCGTGCCTTCGACTTGCTCGGCGCCGTTCTCGATGGCAGCGAGCGCATTGGCCGTTGCCATTCCGAGGTCGTCGTGGCAATGCGCGCTCAATTGAATCTTCTCGATCCCCGGCACATTCGTGCGGAGCGTCTTGAAGATGTTGCCGAATTCCGAAGGCGTCATGTAGCCGACCGTGTCCGGAATGTTGACGACCGTCGCGCCGGCACGAATCGCCATCGCCGTCACTTCGCACAGGAAGTCAAGCTCCGTCCGGCCCGCATCTTCCGGCGAGAATTCGATCTTGTCAAAATATTGCTTCGCGTACCGGATCGCCGCTTCGGCCGTCTCCAGAACTTGCTCCTTCTCCATGCGAAGCTTATGCTTCCGATGGATCGGGGACGTCGCCAAGAACAGATGAATGCACGGATCCTGCGCATCCTTCAGCGCTTCCCTTACCGCGTCGATATCTTGCGTGCGCGAGCGGGACAGCCCGATGACCGTCGCGTTCTTGATCGCTTTGGCGACCGCCGCGACGCCGGCCAGATCGCCCGGCGATGCCGCAGGGAATCCGGCTTCGATGCGATCGATGCCGAGTTTCTCGAGCTGGAGCGCGATTTCGACCTTCTCTTTCATATTCAAGTTGACCCCAGGCGACTGTTCGCCGTCCCGTAGAGTCGTATCGAACAAGTATATTTTACGCATTGCTGCACCTCCATGACGTCTGCCTAGCCGATACCTTGACCCGCATGGAAGCGGAATATCCCGGACGAGACGCACGGTTCAGGCCATGCCTATAGCATGGCCCGCCGTATCGCCCGTACCGGGATTCGTAAGTTCCGCTTGCCGATATGGTAGTCGATCCTTATTTCTTGATCCAGTGCATCAATTCGCGCAGCTGCTTGCCTGTTTGCTCGATTTGGTGCTCGGCTTCGCGGCGGCGAGTAGCCACCATCGTCGCTTTGTTGGATTGGTTCTCGAGGATGAAGTCGCGCGCGAAACGGCCGGATTGGATGTCTTCGAGCACGCGCTTCATTTCTTTCTTCGTCTCTTCCGTCACGACGCGAGGACCTGTTACATAGTCGCCGTATTCAGCCGTGTTGGAGATCGAATCGCGCATCGACGTCATGCCGCCTTCGTACATCATGTCGACGATCAGTTTCAGCTCGTGCAAGCACTCGAAGTAAGCCATCTCAGGCGCGTAGCCGGCTTCAACCAGCGTCTCGAAGCCTGCCTTAACCAGTGCCGTCGTGCCGCCGCACAGAACCGCTTGCTCGCCGAACAGGTCGGTTTCGGTCTCTTCGCGGAAGGAAGTCTCGATAACGCCTGCACGCGTGCAGCCGATCCCCTTCGCATAAGCCAGGCCGATCGCTTGTGCGTTGCCCGTTGCGTTCTGTTCGATCGCGATCAGACCAGGAACGCCGAAGCCTTCCACGTACGTGCGACGAACCATGTGGCCCGGCGATTTAGGAGCGACGAGCAGCACGTCCGTGTCCGCGCTCGGCACGATTTGACCGAAGTGAACGTTGAAGCCGTGGGAGAACATCAGCGCAGCGCCCTTCTTCAGGTTCGGCGCGATTTCTTCGTTGTACACGCGCGCTTGCGTCTCGTCAGGCATCAGGATTTGTACGACATCCGCGATTTTGACCGCTTCAGCAACCGGAAGAACTTCGAAACCGTCGTTCTTCGCTTTGTCAGCCGATTTGCCGGCACGCAGGCCGATGACGACTTTCAAGCCGCTGTCGCGCAGGTTTTGCGCTTGCGCATGGCCTTGGCTGCCGTAGCCGATTACCGCGATTGTTTTGTTTTGCAGGACCGCGAGGTCCGCGTCTTTTTCATAGAACAGTGTGACTGCCATGAGAATGTAAGCCTCCTTTGAATTTGAACCCTTTTGAGCGGGTGATCGAGGGGGAGAGTCCGGAAGGACTTGATCGCCTCGAATGCTTTTAATAGTGAGGCGCTGCGCTGCGCTGCGAATCGCTCCTCTCCCTCCGCCTGCTGTTGAAGACGGGTTTCCCCCGATTCCACATAAGATGTGGAAACCCGTCTTCAAAGGCAGGACGTAAACTCTCCGGGAGAGGACGATTCTTCGCTGCGCTTCTCACGATCAAAACCTGCTTCGCTGCGCTCAAGCCTTCCGCGTGAAGTGTGGCAATAAGAGCACGAATCTCCCCGCTGGATAACCCGCTCAAAACGGGTGTTGGACATATGTAGGGCCCGTCCTGTCGGCCGGTTGCGGCCGGCAGGACAAATACGCCATTTACCATCTTACATCATATTGCCGAAGCTTGCATCTTCTAATAGCGATAACGGTCCGTTTATTTCAATGCTGCGTTGCCGCGCGTCATGGCGGTAACACCGGTACGGGACAGCTCGCGGATGCCATACGGCTTGAGCAGCTCGACCATCGCGTCGATCTTCTCGCTGTCGCCGACGACCTGCACGATCATCGTCGCCGTTCCGATGTCGACGACGGCCGCGCGGAACGTCTCGACTACGCCGAGAATTTCCGGCCGTGCCGCAGGTTCCGCGCTCACCTTGATGAGCGCGAGCTCGCGGCCGACCATCGGGTTGGCGCTGAGGTCGACGACCTTAATGACGTCGATGATTTTATATAGTTGCTTGCTGACTTGCTCGAGCGTCTTGTCGTCGCCGCTCGTCACGATGACCATCCGGGACAAGCCCGGTTCTTCGCTTGTACCGACCGTAATGCTCTCGATATTGAAGCCGCGGCGTCCGAACAATCCGGACACGCGCTGCAGAACGCCGGGCTGATCGTTCACGAGAACGGCAATTGTATGCTTCTTCATCTACGCATCCCCCAGTATCATGGCATCGATAGTGTTTCCTTGCGTTACCATCGGATACACGTTCTCGCCCTTCCGGACGACGAACTCGACGACAGCCGGTCCGTCATGCTTCAGCGCCTCTTCCCATGCTTGACGCGCCTCTTCCTT
Organism: Bacillota bacterium; assembly: GCA_023433615.1. Classification (GTDB taxonomy): domain Bacteria; phylum Bacillota; class Bacilli; order Paenibacillales; family Paenibacillaceae; genus Paenibacillus_I. Next base: position 10,781 of record JAEZCJ010000220.1, read on the forward strand.
GTTCGAGGCACGGAAGCCCTTCACGCCGTACGCTTCCGCCAACTTCACGAAGTCCGGGCTGCCCGCAAGGTCGATATGGCTGTAGCGGTTGTCATAGATGATCTCCTGCCACTGCCGTACCATCCCCAACACCTGGTTGTTAATGATCGCAACCTTGACCGGGATATTGTTGATCGCGCAGATCGCGAGCTCTTGCGCGCACATCTGCATGCCGCCGTCGCCGTTTATCGAGACGACCGTCCGATCCGGACAGGCCATCTGAGCGCCGATTGCGGACGGGAAGCCGAAGCCCATCGTGCCGAGGCCGCCGGAGGTTACCCACGAACGCGGCTGGTTGAAGCGGTAGTACTGGGCTGCCCACATCTGATGCTGCCCGACGTCCGTCGTTACGATCGCCTCGCCTTTCGTCGTCTCGTGAATCATCTCGATGACCCATTGAGGCTTCAGCTCAACGTCGGAATCCACGTAGCCGAGCGGAACATCCTTCTTCCAAGCCGCTACTTGAGCGCGCCATTCATCGGCCAGCTCCGCACGCTTGGCATCCTTATTGACCAGCTCCAGCACCGTCTTGATATCGCCGACGATCGGAATATCGGTCGGCACGTTCTTGCCGATCTCCGCCGGATCGATATCGATGTGCACGATCTTGGCGTGAGGCGCGAAGCCGTCCAGCTTCATCGTGACGCGGTCATCGAAGCGGGCGCCGATATTGATCAGGAGATCCGCGCCTTGGATGGCTTTGTTCGCCGTGAACGTGCCGTGCATGCCTGGCATGCCTACCCATAGGTCATGCCCGCTCGGGAAGCCGCCTAAGCCGAGGAGCGTCGTCGTAATCGGAATCTCCGTCTTCTGCACGAATTCATACAGTTCTTCATGCCCGCCGGAGTAGACAACGCCGCCTCCTGCCAGAATGACAGGACGCTCAGCTTCGGCAATCGCCTTGATCAGCTTGTCGATCTGATGCTTATTCGGCGTCACCGTCGGGTTATAGCCCCGAATGCTCACGTCCGTAACCGGCTTGAACAATGCTTTGGCAGCCGACACGTCCTTCGGAATATCGATCAGGACCGGACCTTTGCGGCCCGTGTTCGCGATATGGAACGCTTCGTGAATGATGCGCGGCAGCTCCGCGGCATCGCGTACGAGATAGCTATGTTTGGTAATCGGCATCGTGATGCCGATGATATCTGCTTCTTGGAACGCATCCGTGCCGATTGCGCTCTGCACGACGTTGCCCGTGATGACGACAAGCGGTACGGAATCCATATAAGCTGTAGCGATGCCCGTCACCAGATTCGTTGCCCCCGGACCGGATGTCGCGATACAGACGCCGACCTTGCCGCTAGCGCGTGCGTAACCGTCTGCCGCGTGAATGGCGCCTTGCTCGTGCCTCGTCAGCAAATGGTTGAAGTCCGAGAATCCATGCATCGCGTCATAGATATACAATACCGCGCCGCCCGGATAGCCGAACACGCATTCCGCACCCTCCAACACCAAGCTGCGGAGCAGCATTTCCGAGCCTGTAATCACCTCGGGCTGCGACAGCTTATCCATGATTTCCTGCTTTGAACGTAACGTAGCATTTTGCGCGACCATACGTTTTCCTCCTTTCTGATTGAAACAAAAAAAGCCTTCCATCCCGTACACGTCGATCGTGTTCCGGGACGAAAGGCATTGGCTTCCGTGGTACCACCCAAATTTGTCATGCATCTCGCAATGCACAACCTCGGCAGGTTACGGGCATTCTTGTTGCGCGCACAAGAAGAACCCTAACCTTCGGCACTGTAACGCTTGCCCTGCGATTACCCCTACTGCGCGTTGAGGCGTTTCGGGAGAACAGCTCCGAGGCGACTATCGTAGAAAAGGGATTTCGGCGACGGTCTCAGCATACTTCCGTCTGCTCTCTGAGCAAAAGAGCCCTTAACACTTTATCCTCATCATTGCTATTGACGTATAAACTTAACGCTTATTATAAGCTTCGCGAACTCATTCGTCAATACTAATATGTCCGTCGACCCAAAAGTTATGTACATGATCCGCACGCCATTCTTTCCGTCGCAGCATAGAATACAGCAGCGCGCTTAACAGGGAGGGACTTCTATGCCGAACATGATGATCCGCAGCTACCGCCCAAGGTTCGATCTGCCGACGATCGTCCGACTGATCCGTGAAGAGCTGGCCCCGCTGTCCGCTAACCCCGTACACAGGGACAGTCTGTCCAGACGCCGGATCGCCGAGCGGCTGGCGCGCGGCCCGGTCTACGTCGCAGCTGCCGGCAAAGCCGCGCCTCCGGAAGGCTTCATTCACGTTATGGTGATACAAAGCATGCTTCAGATCGATATGCTTGCCGTATGTCCGGAGAGCAGAAGCCGCAGGCTTGGGACAAAACTCCTGGTGCAAGCTGAACATTACGGGGCAGCCCAAGGCTGTCATGCCGCCCGGCTATATGTAGATGAGGCCAATCATCGGGCGCACCGCTTCTACGCCCGATCCGGCTACCGCGTGACTCTTTATTTGCCCAAATTACGCTGTTACGAGATGATCAAGCCGTTATACGCTTACCAGAATCCGCCGTATCCGTACGGACTGCCGTATGCTCCATAGCCATACCCGCCGTACAGTCCGCCTCCAAACCCAAAGCCGAACGGACTTGTTCCGATTGCCAACAGATCGAATAATACCAACGGCAGAATGGCCTTCGTGCTGACCTTCTTCCCGCGGCCTTCGGGCTTGATATGAAGCTTCGTGCCTTGAATGCGCACGAGCTTGCCCGTTACGACAGAACCATCCTTGCGAACGGCGTAGACATGCTTGCCGACCAGCTTGCTGGCTTCCCGCTTCGTTACGCTGCGCATGCTGTTCCCCCCCTCTCCATGTCTATCACAAGTTATGCAAGAGAGAGTAGATTCGACCGTGCAATCGCCTTGTCCGCCGTGAATTCCGCGTCCGTGCGCGCCCTTAGACGAACAGAGAGCCTGCCCCGGCAATCATGCAGGGTCAGGCTCTCCTATTCAAGCGTATGCTACGCGTTGACTTTCTCTTTGGCGATGCCAGCGAGCGAATTGAAAGCGCTGGAGTCGTTCACGGCCAGGTCAGCCAGCATTTTGCGGTTCACTTCTACGCCAGCCAGTTTCAGGCCGTACATGAACTTGCTGTAGGACAGACCGTTCTGACGAGCTGCCGCGTTGATACGCGCAATCCACAGCTTGCGGAAGTCGCGCTTCCGTTGACGGCGGTCACGGTATGCGTAGAGCAGCGATTTCATCACTTGCTCTTTCGCGGTTTTGAATAATCTATGTTTGGAACCGAAGTAGCCTTTCGCTAGCTTCAAAATTCTTTTACGACGACGCGTGCGGACGAAGCCGCCTTTCACTCTTGCCATTGTATTAACCTCCTGTGGGATCTGCTAAATAATAGTACGTAGTAATTATTTGATTTGCGCGAGGCCTTGCTTCAGGCGTGCTACGTCGCCTGCAGCCATAAGCGGCTGGTTAGCGAGAACGCGCTTCTGGCGTCCGGATTTGCCGGACAGCAAGTGGTTGCGGTAAGCCTTGTAACGCTTTACCTTGCCAGTGCCGGTAATTTTGAAACGGTCTTTCAAGCTGCTGTGCGTTTTCATCTTAGGCATGGGAATTGTTCCTCCATCTTCTTATACTGATTATCTGTGACGCTTAGTTGGTCGTCTTCGGCGCAAGAATCATGATCATGCTCCGGCCTTCCAGCTTCGGCTGGCGTTCGACGACGCAGATCTCTGCGACTTCCTTCTGCAGACGATCGAGGATGCGCTGACCGATTGCCGCGTGCGTAATTTCGCGTCCGCGGAAACGAACCGATGCCTTCACTTTATCGCCTTCGCCAAGGAACTTCACGACGTTCTTGTACTTGACTTGATAGTCGTGCTCCTCGATGTTGGCGCGGAACCACACTTCTTTCAGATCGACGATCTTCTGGTTCTTGCGTGCTTCCTTCTCTTTCTTCTGCTGCTCGTAACGGAATTTGCCGTAATCCATGATGCGGCATACCGGCGGTTTAGCCGTTGGAGCGACGTTCACCAGATCCATATTCGCGTCGATCGCCATTTGAAGCGCTTCGCGGAATGGCTTGATGCCGATTTGTTCGCCTTCAGGACCGACCAGGCGTACCTCTCTTGCCCGGATTTCGTCGTTGATTTGATGCTCTCTGCTAATAACCTTCCACCTCCATCAAGGGTTACTTCCAATAACCTGATCTAATTAAAAAATGCGGGCCGCATAAGGGCCCGCATTCCAATACCATTGTCATCGGCGCTTCGCTCGCGAAGCAGCCTACATGAAATAGTAGCGAACCAGCCGGCGGAACCGGTCAGGTGAGAAGCGGGTGCTTCTGCTTGTGCTAATGATTACCGTTTGAACAACACTTGAGAATTATAGCACGGCTCCCCGAGCAAGTCAACAATCGATCCTTAACATTTACAAGGCCGGTTGTCAGCGCCTCAAGCGCATCCGAAGGAAACGCACATCGGAAGCATATGCTTTGCGCCAGCGTTCAAGATTCGATGTCGAATACGTTTCTCGAGCCGCATCGCGGTCACAATCGGCCGATTTCTTCGAGATGGACGACGCGCGTATGCTTCGTATGGCTCCACTGCTTGTTGTTCTGCGTGAAGAAGGCGTAGAACGTGATCGGCCACCAAGAGAGCAAGAAGAAGGGCAGCGTCAGAAGATGCGCGTACATCCGCCAGTTCTTCACTTTCTCAAGCGCGAGCGCTACGGGGAACTGGATGACGGCGAAGAACATCGAGACTCCGATGATCCAGACCGGGAAGTTCTCGTAGATCGAGACGAACGCGTTATCCGCCGGAATGGCGTTGTCGACCCACAGCGCGACCGTCACGAGGAAGCCGATCAGCACGTTATAGACCGTTGCCGAATATAACGCCGCATCGAACTTCACGAAGTTCCGTTCCTTCAAGCTGAGCCACAGAAGCGGGAAGAAGTACTTGCGCGCGACGTTAAAATGCCCCTGCATCCAGCGCAGCCGCTGACGGGCCGACGCTTGGAACGTGATCGGCTTCTCGTCGTACACCTTAGCGTCGTAATTCAAGACCGGGTGGATGCCCTTCTTGATGCAGCGCATCGTGAACTCGAGATCCTCTACCAGGCTTGTCGCGCCCCAGCCCATCTCCTTCAGCAGGCCGGCTTCGAAGCACATGCCCGTACCGCCGAGGAAGTTGGCCATGCCCAGGTTCGTCCGGGATTGCTGCCACAGACGGTTGCAGAACCAATACGTGATGCCGTATGCGGCCGTAACCCACGAATCGTTCGGGTTCTTCGTGTCCAGGTAAGCCTGGACCACTTGGTGACCCTCGCACAGGTCGTCGTTCATTAAGCGAAGGAAGTCCGGGTTGACCAGATTGTCGGCATCGAACATGACGACCGCGTCATAGTTCTTCGGCATGTTCCACAGTTCCTTGAGCATCCATTCGATCGCATGCCCTTTGCCCCGCAGGTGCGGATTGCTGCGCACGGCCGCGTATACGCCATGGCTTCTAACCACGTCGGCCGTGCCGTCCGTGCAATTGTCGCAGATAACGAAAATATCGTACAGTTCCCGCGGGTAATCAAGTCGTTTCAAATTCTCCAGCAGCGCGCCGACCACTTGCTCTTCGTTATGCGCCGCGACGAGCACCGCGAAAGATTTTGATGGCGCGTGAGACTTGCGTGCCTTGCGCTTCATCACTCCGAACACCGAGATGACGAACTGATAGACGCCGATAACCGCGACAAGAATTTGTGCCGTAATCAGAATTCCATTGACCATATTCAATTGTGCCCCCTTGAGACCCCTGTTTTTATAGTGACATTCTCTCTGTATGTGTCTTATGACATCAGGCGGCAAGCGTGGTTCCTCTCTTTATCGCTACCGGAATGTGACCCTTCTGATTGTCTACGGATTCACCCTGTTTGTCAAAAGACGGAATTTCGCTTCTCGTCCAGCAACCAGACGCTAATAGGAGCAGCGCTGGCATCCATATCGTAAACCGCTCGTTTTCCGATGCATGCAGACGATTTTTGCTCAGATTTGACGATTCGCCTCCCGCCGATGATTAAACTTCGTTAATGTAACCGTTATTCCATACCTTTTCCATTTCCTTGACGAATGAATCGCATGAAAAGTTACTTGATCGTGTGCAAAAGCTGGGAATATGGCGAAATCGACTGCAGACGTTCGCATTTCCTGTGTAAATCGGCGAAGATCGCATCCCAGGATTGTCGAGACGCGTACGCTATCCCCTTCTTCGCAAGCCTATCGCGCAGTGCGGCGTCCCGGTACAGCTTCTCCAGCGCTTCGCGGAATGCCGCCGAACTGCCCGGTTCGCAGCGCAATCCGTTCTCCATATGCCGTACGGTATCGGTTACGCCTCCTGCATCCGCCGCGATAACCGGAGTGCCGCAAGCCATGGCCTCCAGCACGACGTTGCCGAACGTCTCGGTCGAAGAAGGGAATAAGAAAACATCCGCCGCCGCGTACCAGCGCCGAAGCGATTCGCCGGCCGTGAAGCCGAGGAAGCGCACCGGCAGCTCCTCCCGCTCGCATCTGTCGCGCAGTTGGCTGAATGATGGCCCGTCGCCGGCAAGCACAAGCTGAGCATCCGGACAGGACCTTTTGCGAAAAGACGAGAATGCGTCGATCGCGATATCGACATGCTTCTCCGGGGCCAGCCTGCCGGCATAGAAGACGGTGAATCGCCCCGGATCCATGCCGTTCTCAGACAGCCAGGCTTCTCGATCTCCACCAGGGTGAAACGCTTTTCCGTCAAGTCCTCTCGACCAGACATCCAGCCTCTCGCTCGCCCAGCCGTTCTGAATCAATTCCTCGCGGGCTGCTCGCGAAGGCACGAAGATGCGGGTACAATCCTGATGGAACCACGCCATATATCTCCCTAACATCTTAACCATCCACTGCAAATTGTAAAACGGCAAGTACCTGTCGAAGTGAGTGTGGTATGATGCTATAAGCGGTACATTGTATTTCCTCGCGTAATGAATGCCGCATAAGCCAAGATTAAACGGTGTGGCGACATGGACGAGCGTCGGACGGAACGACGCAAGCGCGCGTCGAATCGAGCGCGCATTCGGGAAGGCGAGCCGGCATTCGGGATAAAGGAAGAAGGGCATGCTGGCGAAGCGTTCGACAGAACGGAAATGTGCGTACGAAGCCGCCCCGCCGGCCGGATCCGGCGCGAATACTTTGACGGCCGCGCCTTGGCGGCGCAGGTAATCCGCCCAACGGCCGAGCGTCCGAGCGACGCCGTTAACATCCGGTTCATACGTGTCCGTGAACAATGCGAGCCGCATCCGATACGATCCCTCCATGTCCGTCCTGCGGCATCTGCAAGATCAATCGATACCGCCGGCGATTATGAACGGATTATAGCGCCGCTATGTCAGCACCGCGTTATTGCAATCTTAAATTCAAGTGAATTTCTCAGTTGTTCGGCTTCTTATCCTGCCGTTGACACGGCGAGAACATAAGGTCATTTTGATCGGGAGGTGTGTATGAGTAATAAGCTCGGAGGGAAGATCGTGGAGCGAATACTTGCTTGGCTTCAGACGAGCGAGCAGCGCATGCTGCTCTGGGCTAACCGCCGATCGCTGAGCGACAGGGTCAACACTTGGCTGGGCCGCTGGTTAGGAACGATTACCCATACAGGCGGGGCGACCTTTACGCTGTCGACCTCGCTTCTTATAGCCTTATTCGCAGACGACCCATGGAACACGGCAGGCTGGCAGAGCCTGACGGCAGTCTCCCTAAGCCATATTCCCGTCTTTATTGTCAAACGCAAATTCAAGCGGCTTCGCCCGTATCAGGCGCTGAAGCAGGTCAACATCGGCAAAAAGCCGTTGGTTGACCCTTCGTTTCCTTCGGGTCACACAACGGCTATCTTTGCATGGATGATTCCATTATTGATGGCGGATGCCGCACTGCTGCCGTTCCTCGCGCCGATCGTGCTGATCGTCGGCTTGTCCGTCGCGTGGTCCCGCATGTACCTTGGACTGCACTATCCTTCGGATATTGCGGCCGGCGGATTGCTCGGATTCCTCACCGCGCTCGGAACGTCCTATATCGGCTGGCTTCCTTAGTCCGCCGATGCCTCGGCCGCCTTGCCTTGCTGCTCAGCAGCGGCAAGGGCGGCCTTCTTCATCTCGCGATGCGTTCGCAAAGCCTTCTCGCCGATAACGGCCTCCAGCCGATGAATCGGCATCCCCTTCTCGACGAACTTCGACTCGTACTCCGTCAACACCAGATCATCTCGCAGACCGTCCTTGTGGAGGTCGAGCGATATGTTCCGCAGCACGATCTCCATATCGGCGAAGCTGTTCAGCGAGAATTCGAACAATGACCGGGAATCCGTCTTGAAGTGGATCTCGCCGCGCTCGTTCAAGATTTCCGTATATTTGGCCAAGAAACGGTGATGGGTCAGTCTCCGGCGGGCATGCTTGCTCTTCGGCCACGGGTCGCTGAAATTGAGGTAGATGCGTTCGACCTCGCCAGGCCCGAACATCGACTCGATCCCTTCGATGTTGGCCCGCAGAAGGGCCAGGTTCGGCGGCGATTGGATGCCCTTCGCCTCCCATACCGCACGCGCTTTCTCGCTGGCGCGCCGGATCAGCTCGTCGTACATGTCCACGCCGATGAAATTGATCTCCGGATTGCGGCCGCTCTGTTCGCTGATGAATTTCCCTTTTCCCATGCCCAGCTCTACGTAGATCGGATTGTCGTTGCCGAAATGCTCGCGCCATTTCCCTTTGATCGGGGCAGCATCCAGCACGACAAGCTCGGGCTGCGCTTCTAAACTTTCACGTATTCCTTTTCTTCCGCGTAAACGCATAGTCGTGTCGTCCTCCACATGTCAAGCTATTCCCCATTGTGCCCAACACCGCGTCGTAAAGTCAACAAAAAAGCCGAATCCTTATGTAGGATTCGGCGGGGAGGACCTGCTCGGCCTTCGTCGTCAGTTGACGAGATGGCGATCTTCCTTGGCTTGCATGTCGAACGTGTCTTCGAGCGCTTCGTTCAATTTTTTGCGTGCTTCTACTTCCAGCTTATGATTTTCGCGGAAGCGCACGCCTGTCAATGCCATCAATTCCTTTACCGTCAACTCCACCGTTACCTTCGCGTCGCCTTGCGGAATTTTTACCTGGTTCATGCCGATCACCTCTTCTTAAGAATGAGCTTGGAATTTCCAATTATCCGACCGTCGAATCTACAGGGAATATTGTATCGATGTAAGGTTTATTTATTGTTCTGTCGCACTTTTAATATAACATATGGTGTTAGGTATAGCAAGCCTAAAAGCATGAGCAGCCCAACTTTTTTACCAGCCTATTATCTCCTAACCATTCGGCAATATTCAGCCGGAATGTACGCCATTCGGCCCCCGGAATGCGATACTTTACATGTCATGTCACCCGAATGTTCGCGCTTTCGCTTAATGCCGCCTTCGCGCATCCCGCTTAAGTTGGCATGCGTATCCTTTTCCGCTATAATTTAATGGGGTTTCGAGCAGCTTAGGATGTCCCACGAAGGAGCAATCATGCATGTCAACGCTTATGACGCCTCCGGGCGAACAGACCCCTCCGCAGCTATGGGGGGATAAACGATTCCATACCTGGAACTATGAGATGCGGCAGCAATTCGGCGGCAAGGTGTTCAAGGTGATGCTCGATGCAGGCTTCACTTGCCCCAATCGCGACGGTTCCATCGCGGCAGGCGGCTGCACGTTCTGCAGCGCGCGCGGTTCGGGCGATTTTGCCGGCAGCAGGCGCGACGATCTCGTCGTCCAGTTCAATACGATCCGCGACCGGCAGCACAACAAGTGGCCCGAAGCATCGTATATCGGCTATTTTCAGGCTTATACCAACACCTACGCTCCCGTCGAGGAGCTCCGCGAATATTACGAAGTGATTCTGAAGCAGCCCGGCGTTGTCGGTCTGTCGATCGCCACGCGTCCCGACTGCTTGCCGGATGACGTCGTGGATTATCTGGCCGAACTGAACGAGCGTACTTACCTATGGGTCGAGATGGGGCTGCAGACCGTTCACGAGTCTACTTCCACGCTCATTAACCGCGCTCATGACACGGCCTGCTACCTCGATGCCGTCGCCAGGCTTCGCGCCCGCGGCATCCGCGTCTGCGCCCACATTATATACGGCCTGCCGCAGGAGACGCATGAGATGATGATGGCTACGGGCAAAGCCGTTGCCCGGATGGACGTGCAGGGCATCAAGATCCATCTGCTCCACCTGATGCGCAAGACTCCGATGGTGAAGCAATATGAAGCAGGCCTTCTGCGTTTTCTGGAGATGGACGAATATATCGGTCTCATTGCCGACACGCTCGAGCTGCTGCCTCCGGAGATGATCGTCCACCGCTTAACCGGCGATGCGCCGCGAGATCTGCTGATCGGGCCGATGTGGAGCCTGAAGAAGTGGGAAGTGCTGAACGCGATCGACAGCGAGCTCGTTCGCCGCAACACCTGGCAGGGCCGGCTATGGGGACAGCCGTAATGGGTTTCCTATCCGTGCTCTCCATGGCGCATCGGCTCGTCGCCGAACGGCTGCAGACCGGCGATGCTGCTATCGATGCTACGGTAGGCGGCGGAGTCGATACGGCATTCCTGGCGAAGGCGGTCTATCCGAAGGGCCGCGTGTTCGGCTTCGATATCCAAGAGGCCGCGCTGGCTGCTGCCGAGTCGAAGCTGCGGGAACAGCTCGTTGGCGATGCGCTGCGGCAGGTCGAGCTGATGCTCGCCAGCCATGACCGGATGCGGGAGCACATTCCCCAGCCGCTGCACGGCAAGGTCGGTGCCGTCATGTTCAACCTCGGGTATTACCCGGGCAATGAGGGCGCCAGGCATATTGTCACCAAGACGGATTCCACGCTGCGCGCGCTCGATGCAGCGTTGTCGCTGCTGCGGCCGAAGGGCGTGCTGACCGTCGTCGTCTATCCCGGCCATGAGGGCGGTGCCGACGAAGCGTCGGCCGTAGAAGGTTGGGCGGCCGCTCTTCCGCCCGGGACCGGGCAAGCAATCGTCTACCGGATGGTTCAGAAGCCGACTGCGCCATATCTCGTCGCGGTCGAACGCCAAGCCAACAGACAGACAGCAGACTTGAAGGTTACTAATAAGGAGGAATCATCGCTATGACCATTAGAAAAATCGAGCACGTCGGCATCATGGTGCGTGACATCGAACGCTCCGTCGCCTTTTACACGGAAGTGGTCGGTCTGAAGCATCTGCGCACGATGCTCCACACGAACGGTGTCATTAAGCTGGCCTTTCTAGCCTATCCGGACGCCTCCGAGACGGTGATCGAGCTGATCGAAGGTTATCGATCGGATCTGCCTGCCGAAGGCAAGGTTCATCATATCGCGTTCACCGTCGATGACTTGGATGCCGACCTTGACCGCATTCGCCGGTTGGATGTTAAGCTGCGCGACGAGGCGATTACGACATTGCCGGACGGCAGCCGCTATTTCTTCTTCTACGGCCCGGACGGCGAGCTGCTCGAATTATTCGAGCCCGGACAAACAACTACTTAATCTTATAGGAGTGGAGCGATGAATGACCATGACTGCAATTAAGCCCTATCCCCTTCAATTCAAACCCGAGATGAAAGAACGCATCTGGGGCGGCCGGGCATTAGCCGGCTTCGGCCTGGAGCTGCCCGAAGGCTCCATCGGCGAAGGCTGGATGATCGGCGATCATCCGAACGGTACGACGAAAGTGATGAACGGCGAGCTGGCCGGCCTCGGGCTGGACGAGATTCGCGAGTCGTACGGCAGGGCCTTTTTCGGCAGCAAAGGCTTCTCGGAACGCAACGGGCGTTTCCCGCTGCTGATCAAGCTGCTCGATTGCAACGACGATCTCTCGGTCCAGGTGCATCCGACAGATGCCTACGAAGGACTGCCGCAGGGCGAGCTGGGCAAGACGGAGATGTGGTATGTGCTCGATGCTAAGCCGGGGGCGACGATCATCTACGGCTTGAAGGAAGGCATTGACCGCGCCGCGCTCGAGCAAGCGATCAAGGGCGGCACCATTATGGACACGATGCAAGTCGTTCCCGTATCTGCGGGCGATGCGTTCTACATTCCGGCAGGCACCGTGCATGCGTTGTGCGCAGGCGTCGTCGTTGCCGAGATTCAGCAGAACTCGGACACGACATATCGGCTGTACGATTACGATCGTCCAGGGCTCGACGGCAAACTGCGCGAGCTGCACATCGAGGATTCGCTCAACGTGATCGCGTATCAGGGCTCTGGCGCAACCCGGATGAAGACGGACGGCGTGAAGGCAGGCGAATGGCTCACGATCGCGGAATCGCCGTATTTCACTGTGGAGAAGGGTCTGATTCAGGGCGTTAGCCGCTTAAGCACGTCGCCGGAGAGCTTCGTCATTCTCGTCATCGCAGACGGCACGGGCGAATTGCGCTGGGACGGCGGCAAGCAGCCGGTGAAGGCAGGCGAGTGCTTCCTCGTGCCTGCCAACCTGGGCGCTTACGAGCTCGAAGGCGCGCTGACGGTAATCCGCAGCGTCATCCCCTAAGAAAGTCGCATGAAGAAGGAGCGTTCCCTCGGGAGCGCTCCTTCTTCGTTCGAGATCCAGAGGATCCGCTTGCTATTCGATTCGCTCATAATGCCGGAAGGCAGCCGCTTGGCCCCGGTATTGCCCGTGCTCGTCGATCAAGTTCCAGACGGCGCCGCCCCGGATGCGATGCCGCTTCCCGGAGGAGGAGACGCGAACGCCGGCGAAATCCTGCACGAAGCCGCGTTCGGCGACGCTGCGCAGAAAGGCGTCCCGCTCTTCCCGCAGCATCGGCTCCGCCGTATAGCGGGAAGGCATCGACGTGAACGATGCCCAATCCCGCTCCCACAGGGCAAGCGCAGCGGCATTGCCATAGGTCAAGACCGGATCGGCCTCCGTATCATGGGACAATAGGACCAAGGGAGCCCAAAAGAGCCTCTCGGTCAAGCTGCCCTCTGCTTCTTCGCTCAGCAGTTCCTCTCGGTAGAAGCGCTTGTAACTGCTTATTACCAGCCTCGCATGGACTTCGGGACGGTCGAAGCCACGGATATGCTGCGGCACTGTATGGATGGTCATGAGAACTGTTCCTTTCGCGTCCTGCATAGTGGGATGTAACGTAATCCGATTGTTTCTGTCGCTTGCCGGGTACAATATAGCCGATCATCGGCCGATAAGGCCGCCAAGAAAGGAAGGTCGCATATCGAATGGCAGCAATGACCCACGCCTCTTCCTTAGAAGACGGCATCGCGGAAGCAATCGGTCGGCACGAATATTGCTCGTTCGGCACGGTCGAAGGCGATCGGCCGAAGGTGCGCTATATGGCCATAGCCCACGAAGGCTTGAAGCTCTATCTGGCCTCGGACCGCAAGACGCACAAAGTGGAAGAACTGCAAAACAATAAGAACGTCTATCTGCTGCTCGGCTACAACGGGCAACAGCCGTCGGAAGTCATCGAAATCGAAGGCACCTGCACCCTCTCATCCGACGAGTCGCTGCGCCGCCAAGTATGGCGCGAGGCGCTTAAGCCTTGGCTCAGCGGACCGGAAGACCCCGACTACGTCGTGCTGGAAGTAACCCCCGCAAGAATCGAATGGACTGTGCCGGGTGCAGCCCGCCGGATCTGGTCAGCCTAGCCGCTGCCGTAACGGCAGGCACGGCGAATAATCAGGCGGCCGCTCGACCTATCGGTATACGCCGTATGTCGAGCGGCCGTCTTACTCAGGCTTGCCTGCAAATCTGCGGGACTGCAGAACAGCGGGACCTGGCGTTACTCGGATTCGGCCGGCGATTCGAACAGCTTCAAATAAGCGCCGTATCCTTCGCGCTCCAACTCACCCTTCGGTATGAAACGCAGCGAAGCCGAATTGATGCAATAGCGCAATCCGCCTCGGTCCTGCGGACCGTCCGGGAATACGTGTCCCAGATGCGAATCCGCCTCGCGGCTTCGTACCTCCGTGCGGATCATGCCATGGGACAGATCCGAATGCTCGGTCACGTTCGAGCTGAGCAGCGGTTTCGTGAAGCTCGGCCAGCCGCAGCCGGAGTCGAATTTATCGAGCGAGCTGAACAGCGGTTCGCCGGATACGATGTCGACGTACAGCCCTTCTTCCTTATGGTCCCAGAAGCTATTGCGGAACGGCGGCTCCGTCGCGCTGTTCTGCGTCACCTCATACTGCATCGGCGTCAAGCGCCGTCTAAGCTCGTCCCGATCCAGCTGCAGCCGCCAATGCCGGTCGATGAACGCATCCCTGCCGGAGCCTTTGCGATAGAGCTTATAACGGTACGGCTGCTTATGGTGATACCCTTGATGATAGTCTTCGGCAGCGTAGAACGGGCCAGCCGGCTCGATCAGCGTCGCGATCGGACGGTCGAATCTCCCGCTAACCTGAAGCTCCTGCTTGGAAGCCTCCGCTGCTTCCCGTTGCGCCTCGTCATGGTAGAAAATCGCGGTTCTATACGAAGCCCCGCGATCGTGGAATTGGCCGCCCGGGTCCGTAGGATCGATCTGCCGCCAGTACAGCTCAAGCAGCTGCTTGTACGGCATGAACGCAGGGTCGTACGTGATCTGTACCGCCTCCGCATGGCCAGTCGTCTCCGAGCATACCTCCTCGTACGTCGGATTCGCGGTATGCCCTCCCGTATACCCCGATACCACCTTCACGATGCCCGGCATCTCCTCGAACGGCGATACCATGCACCAGAAACATCCGCCTGCGAATGTGGCAAGCTCCAGTTTGCTCGATGTCGATGTCATATCCGATACCCTCCTTCTTGACGCTTGTACCCATCATTATAGAGAAGCTGAGGGCAGAGTTCCAGTGGACGCAAGACGGACGGTTGTAAGCGCTTCATAATATATACTTCACAGCGGCTGCGAAAAATGATATACTTGTAAGCGCTAACAATCATGAAGTGAGGGGGAACTTACGATGATGAGCGTAGCACTTGACGTCCGTAATCCGTACGAGGACATGAAGATCGCGGAGGATGTTCTGTTTTTCAAGCTGGGGGCGCCTGGTCTCGTCTGCTTTCACGGCCGTAACTACAATATAAAGAAAAGAATGTCCGCCGAACAGGTGGAACGGCTGGTCAGCGACAACAACTTCTTCAAAGTAAGCTCGGACTGTTACGTCAACGTGAGCAAGATCAGCACGATCGAGGACGACTGCTTGTTCTTCGGCGAGATGGGTCCCGAGTCTAAGCGGCTGCCCGTCTCGAAAAGACATCAGCAAGTTCTGAAGGGCTTGCTCGGCTAAGAAGGAACAATCGAGGATCGACAATAGAGGACACCGGATCGCTTCCGGTGTCCTCTATTGTTGCCGGCAGCCCTCTGCACGATTCGCTATGCGCATGACGATCGGCTGCAAGAGGAATCCTAAGACCTACCACAAAATCGGATAATACAAAACCACTAAAAACAAAAGAATCATCTTGCCATTCCATGCCGATTGCGGTTTACTTAATCTGATGACACACTAACTTTAGTATAACAAATCAAACAAGCGAGGAATCGGCGGTGCCTCGCGCATAGGCCGACTCTGGCGAACGGAGGAAAAGACGCAGAATGAACCGCATGAACGAATATATCGGCGGCATGACTTGGGGCTGGACCGGCGTAAGAGGCACATGGACAGGAGCGGCGGCGGAGCGCTCGATGGAGCTGATGAAGGATGGCCTCGGCATCAACTGGACGGCGATCACCTTCGGCGCGCTGCAAGACCATCCGCAAGCGACGGAAATCAAATTCCGCGAGGAGCCTACCGTCACGGATGAGGAAGTCCGTTCCGCCATCCGCAAGGCGAAGGATCTGGGACTCAAGGTATGCCTGAAGCCGGTCGTGAACTGCAAGAACGGCACATGGCGCGCCCACATCAATTTCTTCGACCGCGACGTGCCTTGCGAGCCGAAGTGGTCCGATTGGTTCGCTTCCTATAATGCGTTCATCCTCCACTATGCTCGCATGGCGGAAGAGACCGGCTGCGAGATGCTCTGCATCGGCTGCGAGATGGTCATGACCGATCGTCGTGAGCAAGAGTGGCGCGCTCTGATCGCCGAAGTTCGCAGCGTGTACGGCGGCATCGTCACGTATAACTGCGACAAGTACCAAGAGGATAACGTGAAATGGTGGGATGCCGTGGACGTCATCTCCTCCAGCGGCTACTATCCCGTGAACGATTGGGAGAATCAACTGGACCGGATCGAGAGAGTCGTCAGGCAGTTCAATAAGCCGTTCTTCTTCATGGAGGCAGGCTGTCCGAGCCGCGAAGGCTCGCAGTATATCCCGAACGACTGGGGACTTCAAGGCGCCCCGAGCGAAGCGGCGCAGTTGGAATTCTACGAGGCGATGTTCAGCACGTCCGACAAGCGCGATTGGGTAGAAGGCTTCATGCTGTGGGACTGGCCAGCACGCTTGTACGACAAGACCGAAGCAGCCGCGAACGACGATTATTGCATGTACGGCAAATCGGCGGAAGGCTATATCCGGGAATATTACGCGAAGAAAATAGCGAAGGAGCAGATGAAGTGAGCGAACGGACGTCTATTGAATCGTGGCGCGAGCAATTCGAGCAGGAGCTTAAGGACAATATTCTGGATTTCTGGCTGAAGCATACGATCGACGAGGAGAACGGCGGCTTCGTCGGCGAGATCGACCAATATATGAAGATCAATCCGCATGCGGAGAAGAGCCTTGTGCTGAATGCCCGCATCGTCTGGACGTTCGCTGCTGCCTACCGTTTCTATAAGGATGAGCGATACCTTCAGCTTGCCGAGCGCGCTTACGCCTACTTGCTCGAGCATTTCGAAGATAAGGAATTCGGCGGCATGTACTGGATGGTCGATGCGAAGGGGCGGCCGTCGCAGACGAAGAAGCAAGTGTACGGGCAGGCGTTCACGATCTACGCGCTATCGGAGCTCTATCGCGCCACCGGCAAGCAAGCCGCGCTGGACAAAGCCGTCGAATTGTTCCGATTGCTCGAGAAGCACAGCTACGATCCGGTTAACCGCGGCTACGTCGAAGCGCTGGCTCGCAACTGGGAAGCAACCGGCGACCTCAGCCTCAGCGGCAAGGACCTGAATGAGAAGAAGTCGATGAACACGCATCTGCATGTGCTGGAAGCATACACGAACCTCTATCGGGTCTGGGCCACGGAAGAGCTGGAGAAGAAGCACAAGGAATTGATCGAAGTAACGCTGGACCATATCGTGGATCCGGACACGGCACACTTCAAGCTGTTCTTCGACGACGAATGGGCGAGCAAGAACGACCATATCTCCTACGGCCACGACATTGAAGGCAGCTGGCTCTTGTATGAGGCTGCCGAAGTGAACGGCGATGCCGCCTTGCTGGCCCGCGTGAAGGACACGGCGATCAAGATGGCGGAGGCAACGCTGAACGAAGGCGTGGACCCGGACGGCGGCATGATCAACGAGGCGGATGCATCCGGCTACACCGACACCAACAAGGACTGGTGGCCGCAAGCCGAGGCTGTCGTAGGCTTCTACAATGCCTACCAGCTGACAGGCGACGAGAAGTACAAGGAAGCGGCATTGAATTCCTGGCGCTTCGTCGACCGCTACATCATCGACAAAGCAGACGGCGAATGGTTCTGGAGCGTGACGCGCGACGGCAAGCCGACGATCGGCCATGGCAAGGTGAACGCGTGGAAGTGTCCGTACCACAACAGCCGCGCCTGCTTCGAGATGATCGAGCGGCTATCCGGCAGCCATCACTGAGCAGCTTGGGCTCTAGGGCTAGTACAGCTTAGTTGATTGTAGCGTTCCCAGCTGATCCGTGCTAATCTTACCGCTCTCGAAGTTGAGCATATCCTCGATCAGAGTAACAATTTCGCTAATAGTGTACGCATTTGCGCAATTGTTCTGATTATCACCTCCCTGAACGCCACCAACAATAGGAAATGCGCTAAGCGGCGAGAAATCGCCCGCAATTTAGCGCATTTCTTACATGAATCGCATATAACCATCGACTATTGCTTCCATCGCTGCCGCTTTCATTCCTATCCCCGCATCGCTCTAAGAATTGACGCCAGTACGCTCCGCCCATCGATTCGTTGGAGAAGCCTGGCCTGCCCAACCGGTACATCCATACCGAAAAGGGGCTGTCCCAAAAGTCATTAAATTAAACGACTAAGGGACACCCCTTCTTCATTTTTGTAAACAAAAAGAAACCTTTCCTTGGTAAAATGGAGGTACCACCCAACCATAAACCAAAAGGAGAGG
>JAEZCJ010000227.1 GCA_023433615.1 Bacillota bacterium
CACCGACTCCTTCAGCGCGAATAGGATCAGCTCCTCCGGGTAGCGGTCATGATCGAGCCATCCGCTGATCGTCTCGAGCTCCATCGGCGACAGCGGACGTCCGAACTCCTGCTCGAACACCGAGAAAATGTTCTGCTGCGCCGGCGGCTTGCGTTCTGCGCCGAGTCCCAAGCCGCCGAGCCCGCCGACATCCCTGCCTCCGCCTGCACCCGAGCCAGCGTCAGAGCGGCCGTCAGACTCCCTCCGCGCGGCGCTGTCCAGTTCCGACTGGCCGCTCATGACGGCCGCGGTCCTAGCAAGCCATCCACGCCAGTTGTAGGCTTCGGATTGCACGCCGCTCAGCGGATCGAACGACTCCTCGATCGCGAGGAATCCTTCCTTCATGAGCCGCTGCACGAGCCTTGCCGTCTCTTGCGGGTCCATGCCGATCCGCTCACCCAGCTGCTCCAGCGTCGGGAACTCGTTGTATTCCGCCTGCCGGAACAGCATCAGCTGCAGCAGTACCATGGCCTCATCCGCGTTCAAGCCTGCCTTGCGATAATGGCGCAGCAGACCGGCCGGCACATAGACGCCGCCATCCGCCATCCCTGCGGCAATACCCTGTGCGTATGCCGCGCGTTCCGATTCCTTCATGCTGCACCTCCCCCTCACATGCTGTACTCCGTGCGCTTCTTGCTATACGCCTTGCTCAACGCCTTGCTCGTCGGCGACTCCGTCCGTACCGTCCAGCAGCCCGCTCGCCGTCACTAAGCGGTACGTGTCGCGCGCAATGATAAGCTCTTCGTTCGTCGGAACAACCAGCACCTGCACGCGCGATTCCGGCTTCGAGACGATGCGCGGCGACTTCGAGCGAATCTTATTGAGCTCCGGATCCAGCTGCACGCCGAAGAACGTCAGCCCGTCGCACACCGCTTGGCGCAGCTGAACCGAATTCTCGCCGACGCCGGCCGTGAAGACGATCACGTCCATACCGTTCATCGCAGCCGCATAGGAGCCTATATATTTGCGCAGCCGATACGTGTACATGTCGAATGCCAGCTTCGCGTTGCCGTCGCCGCTCTCCATCGCTTCGACGATCTCGCGCATGTCGCTGCTGAGCCCGGATATGGCCTGCAGGCCCGAGTGCTTGTTCAACATGGAATTGACCTCGCTTAGCGTCAGCTCCTCCTTGTTCATCGTGAAGGGCACGATCGCCGGATCGAGATCGCCGGACCTCGTTCCCATCATGAGCCCTTCGAGCGGCGTCAGGCCCATGCTCGTGTCGAACGACTTGCCTTCCTTGATTGCCGTGCAGCTCGCGCCGTTGCCGATATGGCAAGTGACCATATGCAGCGATTCCAGCGGCTTGCCCAGCAGCTCGGCCGCCTGCTGGCTGACATAAGCATGCGACGTGCCGTGGAAGCCGTAACGGCGAATCTTGTGGCGGCTGTACAGCACCCGCGGGATCGCGTACAGGTACGATTCGCGCGGCATCGTCTGATGGAACGCCGTGTCGAACACGACCGCCTGCGGCACGCCCTCGAGATTCGCTTCCACCGCGTTGATGCCCATCATATGGGCCGGATTATGCAGCGGAGCAAGGTCGAACAGGTTGCGGATCTCCAGCTTCACCGCTTGATCGACCAGTACCGACTCCTTGAACGTCTCGCCGCCGTGCACGACCCGATGGCCTACCGCATCGATATCCGTCATTGCGCCGATGACGCCGTGCGTCTTATGTACGAGCAGGTCGATGACCCGTTTTACCGCCGTGACATGGTCGAGAATTTCGCTCACGTCGCGGACCTCCGGTTTGCCCGCAGGCTCATGCGTCACGATCGAGGAATCCATGCCGATTCGCTCGACCCTGCCGCTCGCCATGACCGATTCGTCCTTCATGTCGTAGAGCTGATATTTCAGCGAAGAGCTGCCTGCGTTAATGACGAGTATCTTCATATCCGGTCCCCATCCTTATCGTATTTGAAAAATCCGATGCCGCTCTTCATCCCCAGTTGGCCGGCGCGCACCATCTTCTTCAGCACGATCGACGGCCGGTACTTCAGCTCGCCGTATTCCCGGAACATGCGCTCGAGCGCAGCCAGCACCGCGTCCAGTCCGAACCGGTCCGCCATCTCGAACGGGCCGTGCTGGAACGAATAGCCGATTCGCATCGCGCTGTCGATATCTTCTGCGGAGGCTACGCCTTCTTCCAGCACGTGCATCGCCTCGTTAATGAACAGGCAGATGAGCCGCGTCGTAATGTAGCCCGGCGACTCGTACACCATGACGCCCTTCTTGCTGATCGTCTGCTCGACAAAATACTTCGTCTTGTCGAACGTATCGTCGGATGTTCTCAGTCCGCGCACGATTTCGACGAGATCGATCTTGAATGCCGGATATATGAAGTGCATACCGATGACCCGCTCCGGATGGGACGTTACGCTCGCGAGCTCGGTTAAGCTGAGTGCCGACGTATTGCTGGCTAGGATGATGTTCGGTCCGCAGTGCTTGTCCAGCTCGGTGAAGATCTGCTTCTTCATGTCCAGGTCTTCCGTAATGGTCTCGATGACGATCTGGCAATCGTTCAGCTCTTCCAGCGATTCCACGGGCCGAATCCGGCTGAGTACCAGCTTCTTCTCTGCCAGCGTCAATGCCCATTTCTCGATCTGCTTGTCGAGACTGATTTCGATCTGTGCCATTCCTTGCTTCAGGAGCTCCGGCGTCCGCTCCGCCACCTCGACGTCGAGCCCCTTGAACGCCAGCATTTCCGCTATCCCCTGACCCATCGTACCGATTCCTACTACGCCGACTTTACGTATCGCCACAGATGATCACCCACTTTTCTTTTCACTAATTGCCGCTAATCGTTCTATCGCTTGCTAGAAGTACCACTCTTATTATACCCTACCGAAAGACGAAAAAAGAAGGCGTCCAAGCGGACAACCTTCTGCGTTCATCATTCTGTAAATTGTGTGTCGAAATTATGCGCCGATCTGCTCGTGCTTGTGCAAGATATCACGGAAGGCCGTGCCTGTCAGCGTCTCTTCCTTCATGAGGATCGCCAGCGAGCGTTCGAACACGGGGCGTTGCGAATCCAGCAACGTCTTCGTCCGTTCCATGAGACCGTCCAGAATCGTGCCGCTCACGCGGGCTAGCGACTCCGGCGTGATCATGCTGCCGTCGACGATGCCCAGCTCGGTCAGTCCGGATTCCGCCATGTTCCGCACGATCGCCATCGCTTGGTCGAAGTCGCCTCGCGAGCCCGTGCTGCGTCCGCCGTAGAACAGCTCCTCTGCCGCTGCCCCGCCGAGCGCGATCATGATCTGCCCTTCGAGGAATTCGCGCGTATACAGATACTGGTCCTGCTGCGGATTATGGCGGACATAACCGAGCGCTTGTCCGCGCGGCGACAACGCAACCGTCGATACGCTGCCGGGTCTTACTGCCTCCGCCGCGATCGCATGGCCGAGCTCATGGATCGCCACGCGTTCCCGCTCCTCCATCGTCGCCTCCCGGTCCGTCTTCTCGCCCATCATGACTTTATCGATCGCCATCGTCAGATGGCGCTGTCCGATCTCCTCCAGCTCTTCCCGCATGGCGTAGATGGCGGCTTCGTTCATGACGCTCTCGAGCTGGGCGCCGGAGAAGCCGAACGATTCCTCCGCGATCTTCTCCAGATTCACTTCGGCTTCAAGCGGCTTGCCCTTCGCATGGATGGCCAGAATATGCGCGCGGCCCTTCTTGTCCGGCAGATCGACCGCGATATGGCGGTCGAAGCGGCCCGGGCGCAGCAGCGCGCTGTCGAGCGTATCCTTGCGGTTCGTGGCGGCAATGAGCAGAATGCGCGGCGTCTCGGCCGTATGAATGCCGTCCATCTCCG
This sequence comes from Bacillota bacterium, assembly GCA_023433615.1. Lineage (GTDB taxonomy): Bacteria > Bacillota > Bacilli > Paenibacillales > Paenibacillaceae > Paenibacillus_I. Next base: position 3,860 of record JAEZCJ010000227.1, read on the forward strand.
TCAGCAGCTGGTTTAGCGTCTGGTCGTACTCGCGATGCTGACCGCCGTCGCGCTTGCCGCCGATGACATCGATCTCATCGATGAAGATGACGGCGCTGGACTTGCCGCTCTTCTCGGCCTTCTGACGCGCTTCCTTGAACAAGTCGCGGACGCGGCTCGCGCCGACGCCGACGTACATCTCGACGAATTCGCTGCCGGATGCCGCGACATATACCGCATTCGAATAGTAAGCGGCAGCCTTCGCAAGCAGCGTCTTCCCCGTCCCCGGAGGTCCGGTGAGCAGGATGCCCTTCAGCGGACGAATGCCGAACTTCGCGATGGAATCCGGCTTGACGAGGAAGTCGAGCGCTTCGACCAGCTCCTGCTTCGCGCGCTCTTGTCCCCCGATCTCGTCGAACGAGAACGGTGCGGCGGAGAGCGTCTTGCCTTTGCGGCCGCCATGCGCAGCCGCCAGATTGCCGCGCGAGCGGACCATGAAGAACAGGACGCCGATGACGACGGCCGCGAATAGAATCGGCATCACGTTCACGCCGATCGTAACCAAGAAGAGGAGCAGCACCGGAATGAAACCGATCAGCATCTCTTTCCAATATTTAAGCATTCGGCCACACCCCTATCTGGACAGGCGTGCGCGGCAGAACGATATGCTTCACCGCGCCGTCTTGCTTCAAGGTGACATACACGTTCTCGTTATCGAGCGATGTCTCGGCGGTTAGGCCCTTATGCTCGGCCGTCAGCGCCTCCATAGCAATCGGGATATCGGCATAGCGCTTGTTCTCCATCGCTTCGGCTACGCGGAACAATACTCCGGACCAGATCCGCTCGAGCTCCGGGTTCGCTTCCTGTTCGATGTTCAGCTTCAGCGTACGGCTGCCGATGACGGAAGCTCCTTCTTCGCGGATCATGCGGTACACCTCTCCGAGCTTCGCGTCGTTCTGCAGCGCAACGTCGATCGTGACGGCGTCACGGGTAATGACCGGCTCGGATGCTTCGATCCCCGCTACTTCGGCGATCGATTGCTTGAGCGGTTGTTCTACGGCATAACGGTTGTAGGCGAACCAACCGCCGAACAACACAAGACCTGCCGCACATATCGTTAACAGTATAGGCAATGGACGTATGTTCGACATAAACGTACAGCCTCCTTCCATGGCTGCTCGGCTCGACCCGTACAGGGTGCCGCAGCAGCGATGCATGTAATATTTGATACACTCGCGTCTATCAGCTTTGCTATATCCGAGTATATCATATTCATGCATCGGAAGGAGGCTGTAATAATAGGTAATGCTGGCTGCCGCGTCCCGTACCGGGTTAGTTCGCGGTGCGCGCGGGAAGCTTGTACGTCACGATTCGCTGCCCGTCCTCGAAGTCGTAGAACGCGTAATAGTGATGCTTCGTGCCGTCGTCCAAACTATAGTAGGCTTCCCACACTTTGCGGCCGTCCATGAGACCGGGGCGGATCCGGAACAGCTCCGCGCTCTGCTGCTCTCGCAGCAGCGCCGACTTCACGCCGGTCTTCGGGAAGCTGTCCGAGGCCGCTACCGTCTCCACGCCGCCGGATGTGACCCAAGCGTAGACTCGCTCGCCGGCTTCGTTATCGCCCTCGACGACCCATACAGGCTCGTCCCAGACGAATTTGCCGGCATCCGCGATATTCGTCAAGCCGGCTTGCGCCATCGCCTGCCGCTCTGCCGCGCGCCGCTCATTGCCGTAGTCCGATTGAATCCATTGGTAATAGAGATTCAGCATGAGCAGGATCAGCACGACCGCCAGCAGCCCGATCACGGCCCAGCGCTTCGGCGTCATGAAATGCGCAGCGGTGTCTCGGCTCATGACGCGCCGTTCAACCTTTCGTAGCAGCGCTGCGCTTCGGCGTAGATCTTCTCTTCGTCCAGCTTCAGCGAGACGCGATCCTTGACGATCTGCTCGCCGTCGACCCATACATGCTTGACGTCGCGGCCGCTACCGGCATAGACCAGATGCGACAGCAGGTCGGTGCGCGGGTAATACTGCGGCTGATCGATATCGATCGCGATCAGGTCCGCCTTCATGCCGGCGCGCAGCATGCCGATCCGGTCCGCGTGCCAGATCGCCTTCGCGCCGTATACCGTCCCCATGCGAAGCGCCTCGAGCGCCGGCACTGCAGTCGGGTCGCCGGAGACGCCCTTATGTATGAGAGCGGCCAGCCTGACTTCATCGAAGACGTCCAAGTTATTGTTGCTGGATGCGCTGTCCGTGCCGAGCGCTACGGTAACCCCCGCGCGCAGCAGCTCCGGCACGCGCGCGACGCCGCTCGCCAGCTTCAGGTTGCTTGCAGGATTATGCGAGACGGCTACGCCGCGCTCCGCGAGCAACGCGATTTCCTCATCGGTCAGATGCACGGCATGCGCTACCAGCGAAGGACGCGAGAACATGCCGAGCTTGTCGAGGTGCTCGACAGGCCGCAGACCGTAATCGCGCACGTTCTGCTCGACTTCGGCCAGCGTCTCGGACATATGCGTATGCATCGGGAGATCCAGGTCATGCGCGGCTTGCACGAATTTCTCGATGTAATCCGGCGGGCACGTATAAGGCGCATGCGGCGATATCATCGCCGTAATTCGGCCGTCCGCCTTGCCGTGCCAATCCTTCGCGAACTGGATCGCTTCCGCGAGCTTGGCGCGCTGCACGTCTTCCGGACAGAGCCCGATCACGCCGCGCGTCAGCACGCCGCGCATACCGGACTGCTCGACCACTTGCGCCACTTCATTCATATGATCGTACATGTCGACGAAGGCGGTCGTGCCGCTTTTCAGCATTTCGAGCACGGCCAGGGATGTTCCCCACTTGACGTCTGTGCCCGTATACCGGCCCTCCATCGGCCATATCTTCGTCTGAAGCCACTCCTGCAGCACCATATCGTCCGCGTACCCGCGCAGGAGCGACATCGCCGCGTGGCCATGCGTGTTGACAAGGCCGGGCATGAATGCCAGACCTTCGCCGTTTACCTTCTCCGCGCCTTCCGCCAGCTCGCCGGGATGAGCGCTGCCGACATACGCGATTCGATCGCCGTGCACGACCAGATGCCCTTGCATGATCGGCTGATCCCCGTCCATCGTGACGATATTGCCGTTCTCAATCCACCACTTCTTCATTCGTATCCGCATCCTTTTCGAGGTAATAAGCCAAGCTTAACAGTTCGGTCGTGAAGTCCGCATGATGGATCCGCACTTCTTCGGGCACTTTCAAGATCGCCGGGGCAAAATTGAGAATGCCCTCGACGCCGGCCTGCACGAGGCGGTCTGCGACGTTTTGCGCTTCCGCAGCCGGGACCGTGATGATCCCGATCCGGATCTGCAGTTCCTCCACGGCAGCGGTCAAGTTATCGATCGGCTGCACGGCCATGTGGTTAATCTGCGTGCCGATCTTGGCGGGATGGGCATCGAACACCGCGACGATTTTCATATTGTCCTTGCTGTACGTGTTGTAGTTGCACAGCGCCTGACCCAGGTTGCCCGCGCCGATCAGCGCGACGTTCAACCGGCGGTCGAGCTTCAGGATCTGCCGGATCTTCTCGATCAGATACGAGACGTCGTACCCGATGCCCTTGCGTCCGAATTCGCCGAAGTAGGCCAGATCCTTGCGGATCTGCGCCGGATTCAGGTCGAGCTTCTGCCCAAGTTCCTGAGAGGACACGGTCTGCACCTCGCTCCTGGACAACTCGTTCAGCACATGCAGGTAAATCGGCAGTCTTCTTACGACTGCTTCGGATATTTTCGCTTGCTTCGCATCTGACATCCGTTATGCCTCCTCCGCATGAATATCCGTCCGCGTACCCGCCTGCAGCCATTCCCGAATGCGCGGCACGATCTGCTCCAGATGCATGGTCTCGATCTTGGGTCCCGGCAGCGAATATAAGAAATGCTTGCCGTAATACGAATCGATGACCCGCGTATCGTATAAGAGCACGATGCCTCGATCCTGCGCCGTTCTGACCAGCCTGCCGAAGCCCTGCTTGAACCGGATGACGGCCTGCGGAACGGACAGCTTCATGAACGGGTTCTGGTTCTCCTGCTGCAGCAGCTCCGCCTTCGCTTCCAAGAGCGGGTGGTTCGGCGGTTGAAAAGGAAGGCGCACGATCGCCAGACACGTAAGCGCATCCCCCGGAATATCGACGCCTTCCCAGAAGCTGCTCGTACCGAGCAGAACGGATGCCTGCTGCTGTTGGAACCTTCGCGTCAGCTTATTGCGGCTGCCGCTGTCGATGCCTTGTCCCAGCACCTGAATGCTGCTCGTAGACAGGGCCTCCTTCAGCGGCTCGTACACCTGCTTCAGCATGCGGTACGAGGTGAACAGCACGAGCATGCGTCCCTCCGTCTCCTTGGCCGCGTCGGACAGCGATCGGACAAGCATGTCCAGGAATGCCGGATCCGCATTCGCGCCTTTCAGCGTCGGAATGTTGCGCGGAATGACGACAAGGGCTTGCTCGCGATATTGGAACGGCGACGGGAGCTGCACGGTCGTCAGCTTCCCGTCCTTCTCATGCTCCGCGAGTCCCAGCTGTTCCGCGGCATATTGGAACGAGCGTTGAATCGACAGCGTCGCGGATGTCATGACGACGCTCTTCTTGCTGCCCCAGAAATACGACTTGAGCTGCTCGCTGACGTTCGCCGGGACGGCGAACATCTGAACGGACTTGGCGCGGTAGTTCGCGCTGGCCTCGATCCAATAGACCGTGCCCTTCTCGTTCAGCTTCACGAAGGCGCGCAGTTCATCGCGCATCCGCGCCATATCCTTCACGCTGCCGTGCATGTCCGTCACAAGCGCCTGCACGCCGGAATCCTCTTCGTGCTCCTTCACGTCGGCAGCCAGCTTGTCGAGCGACTTGACGATCTCGTTCAAGCCCGCGAATACGTTCGCTTCGGCTCCCTCGATTAGCGGCCAATCCTTAGGCGGCTGATCGCCCTTGAGCCGCAGGACAGCCAAGCCGTTCTCGGCGTTGTCTCTCGCCGACGCTGCCGCGGTCAGGCCGAACAGCATATCGAACAGCTGATCCCAATGCTCCCGAACTTCGCCGAACACCGGCGCAGCTGCTTCGATGACTTCTGCCCATGCCTGCGAGCGTTCGTGCCCTTCGTTAAGCAGCCTCTGCTTCAGCTGATGAATCATGCCGGTGCGCGCGTCTTTGCACAGCCGCTGCAACGGATGCAGCAGCCCGAAGTAGGAGAGCTGCCTGCCCAGATGCTTGCTGGCTACCTCCTCCAGATGATGCGCCTCGTCAACGATCAGATGCTCGTAGCTCGGCAAGAGCCGGTGCTCGGCCCTGATGTCCGTGAACAGCATCGAATGGTTCGTGATGACGACATCCGCTAGGCTCGCCTCCTGCTTGGCACGATGGTAGAAGCAGCGTTTGAACCACGGGCAGGAACGGTTCAGGCAAGAGTCCGTATCGCTGGCCACGGTATCCCAGAAGTCGCCGCCGCGATTGCCGAGATTCAGCTCTTCTTGGTCGCCGTGCTCCGTCTCGCCGAGCCAGACAATCATCTGTGCCGCCGTGACGCGGTCTTCTGACGGGGACACGAAGTCCTGCATATTGACCTTGCCTTCGAACTTGCGCAGGCACATGTAGTTGCCGCGCCCCTTGAAGACGGCCGCCTTGAACGGGACAGGCAGGACGGCCTGCAAGAGCGGCACGTCGCGTTCGCGCAGCTGCTCCTGCAGGTTGATCGTATGCGTGCTTACGACTATCTTCTTATTCTGCTGGATACCATAGTAAAGCGCGGGGATCAAATACCCGAGCGACTTGCCTGTGCCCGTGCCCGCCTCGATCATCAGGTGCTTGTCGCTGGATAGGGCCAGATAGACTTCGCGGAACATCGTCTCTTGCGCTGCCCGCTGCTCATAGCCCTGCACATGCAGCTTGAAGGCATCCGTTATTTGCTGCAGATACGTCTCGTAATCGATGCCGCGCAAATATTCGTCCGCATCGGGGTCGTCATGGCGAGGCGGTTCCTCCTCCGTCCAATCCCCTACCTTAAGGGCGAATTGGCGGAAGTAAGCGTATGCGTCCTGATCGACGGACGTCTCCCGTTCCTTCGCCTCCAGCGCGCGACGTACCGTCCAGCCGAGATCATCTTGATCGCCCAGAAATTGCGCCAGCCTCTGCAGCGTGAGCAGAGGCAGGTCGCGCAGCTTCTCCATGCATGCTTTGAAGATCAACGCCGTCGCCATCGCGTCGCTGTCCGCCTGATGATGGCGGTCATGCGGGATGTCGAGCGCCTCGGATACGGCACCGAGCTGGTACGTCGTCAACGTCGGATACAGAATCCGCAGCAGATCCAGCGTGTCTAGGCGTCTGCCCGTGAACGTTACGTAGCCGCAACGATCCAGGGAAGCATTAAGAAAACCCGCGTCGAACCCGACATTGTGCGCGACGAGCACGGCGTCATCGAGCAGCGGGATGAGCTGCATGAGCACATCCTCGAGCTCTGGCGCTTCGCTGACATCGTCGTCCGTAATGCCGGTCAACTGGGTTATGAACGGCGGGACCGGTACTCTGGGCCGGACGAAGGATGCATACGTTCCCGTAACGTTCATCTCGTCGTCCAGCAATACGAGCCCGACTTGTATAATATCGTCATCGGTACCATTGGTGCCGGTTGTTTCCAGATCCAATACGGCATATTTCATCCGGTTCTTCCCTCTCACATACAGCTGAGTTCGGCACTGCCAAAGTATAATGACAGATGGCCTGCTTGGGCCTTGGCCTTGCAGCTCGATAAATTTCGTGCCGCCCCCTTGAACGACGGGTCGGCTTCATGCGCTTGCCTGAAGTACATCTCCGCTTGCTCCAGATTCGCCCGGACGGCATGGATGCAGCCGAGCGCGTTCAGTCCCAGCGCCTTCCACTTCGGATAATTGGTCCATCTCACGATCAGTTGAAAATGTCTCTGCGCTTCTTCCCATTCCTGCAGATGCATATGCGACATGGCCAGGTACAGTCTGGGTCGCACGGAATCCGGCCAGACGCGGATCGTTCGCCTGAACTCCGCTGCCGCTTCCTTGAACATTAGGAGCTTGAAATAGCCTTGTCCGGCAGACATCGTCCGCTCTGCTTCTTCGGGAGGCTGCTGCTCCGCATCGGCATGGTTCATCCAGCTTTGAAGCACCGCATGCTGCGCCTTTTCGGTCTCTTCGGTGCTCGTCTCGGCATCTGCGTTCGCATGGATGCCCGCGTCCATGCAGGACTTCGCCTTTGCTTGGGTAGACGGCTGCGAAGCGTGAACCTGTCCGCCGTTCTGTCCGCCTTGAGGCTCCGCATGAACGGTCTGGCGCAGGTAAGCAAGCTTCTCTTCGACTTGCAGCCAGCCATCCACGATCGAATCGCTCATGGCTTGCAGCGCGGCGAGCTGCTCCTGCATGTGCGGCTGCTGCGTGTCGTCGCATTGCGAATAACGGATCATAATGTCGTCGAGCAGTTCGTTCATGACGGCAAACAGATGCTGAAGCATTTCCCCTGCACCCCACCTTCACGAATTTCGTCAACTGCGGCCGGTCATTGCCGGGTAAACGGCAATGCATGATCGAGATTGATCGGCCGAGCTATGCTCATTCTTTGTTAAGGGGGCAGGTTTCATACTTAGGCGCCTTGCGTCACATAATACCGGATCTTACAATATCGCGGCGTGTTTCTCTTCGTACGATGCGTCGATCGGACGATTGTTCGCATCCAGAATCGCGATCTTCGGCTTGTAAGCCCGTGCTTCCTCTTCCGTCATCATACCATAAGAGATGATGATAATTGTATCGCCGGGATGCGCATGGCGGGCCGCTGCGCCGTTCAGGCAGATGACGCCCGAGCCGCGCGGGCCGGGAATGACATAGGTTTCCAGCCGCGAGCCGTTATTGTTGTTGACGACCTGGACTTTCTCGTT
>JAEZCJ010000102.1 GCA_023433615.1 Bacillota bacterium
GTAGAGAACCTGGCGCTTAAGGCCGCGTCCAAGGAGAAGGGCGTCAAAGATTTGAAGGCGCGCATACGGATCGCGGAAGCCGGGATCGATATCGCGATTCGCACCGTAGTGGACGGCGAGAGCGTCATTCCGACACTTACGGAGGACATTCAGCGTGCCGTGAAGGAGCATGTCGAAGAGATTACGGGCATCCCGGTCGCGAATGTGTCCGTGTTGGTCGCGAACATCATTCAGACCCAGACCTTCAAAAGCCGCGTAGAATAGGGGAGGTCGCATGCGATGTGGAGAGAACTCCTGACGACGCATGGAGGACGGGCATTCGGCATTGCTGCCGGCGTGTTCCTCGGATTCATCTATCTGTTTGCCGGCTTTTGGGATATGCTGTTTTTTGCGCTGCTCGTTTGGATTGGCTATTATATTGGAAGAATGAAGGACGAGCGGAGCGGACCGGCGATCCCTTGGGATCGGCTCATCAGTTGGCTGAACGAGCGCTGGAGATTGTTCAAATAGTCCTGTGATTTCCTCCGTACGCGAAGGCGACCAAGCAGGTCTCGCCTTCGGGCAGGGAGGAAATCATAGGTTTTTTCACATTTAAGGAGGACATATGAAGCGTAGATTAGCGCGTGAGATTGCGGTACAGAGCCTGTACCAGATGGAGATGAACGAAGTGATGGCATCGGAGGCGGTCGAGATGATCGCCGAGGAAGCCGGACGCGAGAATAACGACCTCGGTGCGGACAGCGCGGGCCTGGGGCCTGTCGTTCGGCATGCGCTCGAACTGACGGAGGGCGTATCTGGGCACCTCGCGGCAATCGACGATATGCTGCAGCAATATTTGACGGGCTGGCAAGTGGACAGGCTGTCGCGCGTCGATCGGCAAATTTTGCGGCTGGCCGCGTATGAGCTGGTCTATCGGGATGACGTGCCTCCTAAGGCGGCAGTCAATGAGGCGATCGAATTGGCTAAGCACTTCGGCACCGACGAGTCGGGCAAATTCGTCAACGGCGTCCTCGGCAAAGTAATCGGCGCCCTGGACGAATTGAAGGCGCGCGAATCGTAGTCGAACCGTAGCGTAAGGTCGTTAATCCAAGTGGAGCGGGGGAAGAGCAGATGACAGCTCAAGTAATCGAAGGCAAGAAGGTTTCGGACGCAATTCGGGAAGAAATTCGGACAAGCACGGAGCAGCTGGCGGCCAAGGGCGTAGTGCCTGGGCTTGCGGTAGTACTGGTCGGCGAGGACCCTGCTTCGAAGGTCTATGTCGGCAGCAAGGAAAAAGCATGTCAGCAAATGGGCTTCTACTCGGAGGTTCATCGGCTGCCGGCGGATACGTCGCAAGAAGAATTGCTGAAGCTGATCGACGTTCTGAATCGTCAATCGAATATACACGGCATTCTGGTTCAGCTGCCGCTGCCGAAGCATATCGAAGAGAAAGCCGTCATTGACGCGATCAGCGTCGAGAAGGACGTTGACGGCTTCCACCCGGTCAGCACGGGCAATCTGGTGATCGGTGACGAGAGCCTGCTGCCTTGTACGCCGGCAGGCTGCATCGAGCTGATTAAGCGCTCCGGCGTGTCTATAGCCGGTAAGCATGCAGTCGTCATCGGACGCAGCAACATCGTCGGCAAGCCGGTCGCCATGCTGCTGTTGCGCGAGCATGCGACGGTTACGATCTGCCACTCCCGTACGGAAGGGATGGCCGAGCTCGCGAAGCAGGCGGATATTCTTGTCGTCGCGATCGGCAAGGCGAAAGCGATCGACTCCCGTTACGTCAAGCCCGGCGCCGTCGTTATCGATGTCGGGATCAATCGTCTTGCCGACGGCAAGCTGGCCGGCGACGTCGACTACGAGGACGTGCTGCAGGTTGCGGGACACGTGACGCCGGTTCCCGGCGGCGTAGGACCGATGACGATTACGATGCTTATGCAGAATACGCTCAAGGCGGCGAAGCGGATACACGGAATCGGGGAGTGACGAACCTTGCCCATGGCTGAGCAGGCGCGCATCTATTCGATCAAGGAGATCAATCGTTACATTCGAATGAAGCTCGAGTCGGACAAGCTGCTCGGCGATGTATGGCTGCGCGGCGAAATATCGAATTTCACGCACCACTCGAGCGGTCATATGTACTTTACGCTGAAGGATTCGGACAGCCGCCTGAAGTGCATCATGTTCGCTTCGCATAACCAGAAGCTGCCCTTCATTCCGAAGGAAGGCGCTAAGGTGATGGCACGGGGCAATATTTCGGTCTATGAGCGAGACGGCAATTATCAATTCTATGTTACGGCGATGCAGCCAGACGGCATAGGCAGCCTGTATCTGGCATTCGAGCAGCTCAAGCAGAAGCTGGACGGGGAAGGGTTGTTCGACCCGGCACGCAAGCGGCCTATACCGCGCTTCCCGCAGGCGATCGGCGTCGTCACTTCGCCGACCGGTGCCGCTGTACGCGACGTGTTGATCACCTTGCAGCGGCGGCTGCCCCAAGTGCCGGTTCAGATCGTGCCTGTGCTCGTACAAGGCCAAGGCGCGGCGCCTTCGATCGCGAAAGCGATCGAATTGTTGAACCGGATGCGCGAAGTCGACGTAATAATCGTAGGCAGAGGCGGCGGCTCGCTGGAGGAGCTCTGGGCATTCAACGAAGAGAGCGTGGCGCGCAGCATCGCGGCGTCGGCCATTCCGGTTATTTCGGCTGTCGGCCATGAGACCGATTATACGATCGCGGACTTTGTCGCCGATCTGCGTGCCGCGACGCCGACCGCGGCAGCGGAGCTCGCGGTTCCGCATCTCGCGGAATTGGAGCAGACGCTGGCAACGCATCGGAGAAGGCTGAGGCAGGCATTGTCCGCGCAGGTAGAAGCGCGCAGGTCACGGCTCGAGCGCGTACGGCGCTCGCCGTTCTTCGTGCAGCCGCGCCGGTATTTGCTGGAGCAGGCTCAGCGGCTGGACCGCTTGACGGAGCGATTGTCGACACGCGTGCATCGGCAGACCGAACGCAGCGGCGAACGGCTGCTGCGGCTCAGCTCCAGGCTCGCGTCCGCGCATCCCGGCAGCAAGGCGGCGTACGCGTCTGCGCGGCGGAAGACGGCGTCGAAGCGATTGGAGCAGGCAATGCTCGCCCTCGCCAAGGATCGCCGAAGCATGCTGGCGAGCGCGGTCCGGCAGCTGGATGCGCTTAGTCCGCTGAAGGTTATGGCGAGAGGCTACAGCATCGTCTATGACGAGCAAGAGAAACGGCTGGTGAAGTCGATCAGGGACGTGCAGCCCGGGGACCTCGTCAAGGTACGGGTAGCCGACGGGCAATTGGATTGTCATATTTGGTCCATGAGAGGGGAGCATGACGATGACGGAAGCTAAGGAGCAATCGGCGGTCAGCTTCGAGACGGCGATGGAGCAGCTCGAAGCGATCGTCGCGCAGCTGGAATCCGGCGACGTGCCGCTGGAGACGGCAATCGAGCTGTTCCAAGAAGGCATGAAGCTGTCGCAGCTATGCGGAAGCAAGCTCGAGCATGTTGAACGGAAAATCGAGATGCTGATCGAATCGGAGCAAGGCGTGCAGCGCAAGCCGTTCGCGCAGCAAGAGGAGTAAGCCTACTTGTGATCGCCAAGTAACTCGAGAAGCGTGTTCGACGTCGAATCTTGAACCCTGGCGAAAAGCGTATGCTTCCGTGGTGCGTTTCCTTTGGAAACGCTTGAGACGCTGGCAACCGGCTCTTTGAACACGCAACAGAAGGAGACATCGACGTGAGCGAGACCAGAACGACGATTGAAAATTATATCGCGAGCACGGCCCAGTCTGTCGAAGCTGCGCTTCAAATGGCGCTGCCCGCGGCGTGGGACGTACCGGACGCTCTGCGCGAGTCGATGATGTATTCGCTCAATGCCGGAGGCAAGAGACTGCGTCCGGTCCTCGTGCTGGCCGCGGCAGAGGCGGTTCGCGATTCGGAGACCGCAGCCCAGGCCGCCATGCCGGTCGCTTGCGCGATCGAGATGGTGCATACGTACTCGTTGATCCACGACGATCTGCCAGCGATGGATAACGACGATTATCGCCGAGGCAAGCCGACGAACCATAAGGTATTCGGGGAAGCGATGGCGATACTGGCCGGCGACGCGCTGTTGACGCATGCGTTCTATTGCATCGCGCAGACGGCGAAGTCCGGCGCGATCTCGGCTGAAGCGGCTCTCGCTATCGTCGAGGCGCTCGGCAGATTGGCAGGCGCATCGGGCATGGTCGGCGGGCAGGCGGCAGACATGCTCGGCGAGCAAGGCGTCACCTCGCGCGAGCAACTGGATTACATTCACCTGCACAAGACCAGCGATCTTATCGCATTCTCGCTGCAGGCCGGCGGCATAGCCGGCGGGGCGGACGACAAGCAGCAAGAAGCGCTTGGACGATTCGGCCGCAGCATCGGCCTCGCGTTCCAGATTCAAGACGATATATTGGATCTGGTCGGCGATGAGCGCAAGCTCGGCAAGAAGACGAACAGCGATGTGGCACAGCAGAAGGTAACGTATCCGTATTTGATCGGAATCGACCAGAGCCGCGCCGAGGTTCAGAGGCTGACGCGCGAAGCGAAGGAAGCATTGGCTTCGTCCGGACTTGCGCGGACGGATCGCCTGCTCGCCATCGCGGACTACCTGATGAGCCGAGATCATTGATTAGGCTGGCCAATGCCGCCTGTGCTATACTATCATCAAGTTCGACATGGCTTCGACAGCTGCATGAGAAGCCGAAGGAAAGCGAGGAATACGGATGCTGCTCGAACATATCCGGAGCCCGAGAGACGTTAAGGAGCTTCCGGTTGAGCGTCTCGATGAGCTTGCGGAGGAAATTCGGCGTTTCTTGATCGAGAAGCTGTCGGTGACCGGAGGTCATCTGGCACCGAATCTGGGCGTCGTAGAGCTGACGCTCGTGATGCATTATCTATTCGATAGTCCGAGAGATAAATTTTTGTTCGACGTCGGCCACCAGGCTTATGTCCACAAAATGCTGACCGGCCGCATGGAACGGTTCGATTCGCTGCGCCAATATAAGGGGCTCTGCGGCTTCGTGAAGCGAGCCGAGAGCGAGCATGACGTATGGGAGGCCGGACACAGCAGCACGTCGCTGTCCGCGGCAATGGGCATGGCACTGGCCCGCGACCTGAAAGGCGACACCAACAAAGTCGTCGCGATGATCGGCGACGGCGCGCTGACGGGCGGCATGGCGCTAGAAGCGCTCAACCATATCGGACACGAGCGGAAGAAGCTTATCGTCGTGTTGAACGACAACGAGATGTCGATCGCGCCGAACGTCGGCGCCTTGCACAACTACTTGGGCAAGATCCGGTCCGATAAGCATTATATCAAAGCGAAAGACGAGCTCCAGCACCTGTTGAATCGGATCCCGGCAATCGGGGGACGACTGGCGAAGACGGCAGAGCGGGTGAAGGACAGCTTAAAATATATGGTGGTACCCGGCATGTGGTTCGAAGAGCTCGGGTATACGTACTTAGGCCCTGTGGACGGTCATGACATCTCGAAGCTGATCGAGACGTTCCAGCAAGCGGCCAGCGTCGACGGTCCGGTGCTCATTCATGCGATTACGCTGAAGGGCAAGGGTTACTCGCCTGCCGAAGCGGATTCGCATAAGTGGCACGGCGCCACGCCGTATAAGATCGAATCGGGGCAGATGCTCAAGGCCGTTGGTCCACCGATGTATACGGAAGTATTCAGCAATGCGTTGATCGAGCTGGCGGAGCAGGACTCCCGAGTGGTAGCCGTCACGCCTGCAATGCCAAGCGGCTCCGGCCTCTTGAAGTTCGCCGAGCGGTTCCCGGACCGCATGATCGACGTCGGCATCGCCGAGCAGCATGCCGCGACGATGTGCGCTGCGCTCGCCATGGAAGGACTGAAACCGGTCTATGCGGTTTATTCGACCTTCTTGCAGCGTGCGTACGACCAAGTCGTGCATGATATTTGCCGTCAGAATGCCAATGTCGTCTTCGCGATCGATCGCGCGGGCTTCGTCGGCCCGGACGGCGAAACGCATCACGGCGTCTACGACATTGCCTATATGCGCCATATTCCGAATATGGTCATGATGATGCCGAAGGACGAGAACGAGCTGCGGCGGATGATGAAGACGGCAGTCGACTATGACGACGGACCTGTCGCCGTGCGCTATCCGCGTGTCGCGGGCAGAGGCGTGGCAATAGATGAGCATCTTCGGCCGATTGCGATCGGTACTTGGGAGACGGTTCGCGAAGGCGATTCCGCAGTCGTGCTCGCGATCGGACCGATGCTGCAGATTGCGGAGGAGGCTGCCGAGCAGCTGAAGCGCGAAGGCGTGTCGCTCCGCATCGTCAACGCCCGCTTCATCAAGCCGCTCGACGAAGAGATGCTGCTCCGATTGGCGGAAGAACGAATCCCGCTGATCGTCATGGAAGAAGGCGCATTGATGGGCGGATTAGGGAGCGCGGTCTTGGAGTACTATGCGCTTCGCGCCATCGACCACATGCAGATTCGGCTGCTCGGCATACCGGATGCCTTCATCGAGCATGGTTCGATCAAGGAGCAGCGGACCGAGGTCGGCTTGACGGCGGAGCGCGTTACCGCCGAGGTCGGCAAGCTGCTGGCGAGGCCTCGCCAGCGCGCGACCGGACAATAATGGCGAGGACGCCGAGAACGGGAGACACGTACGCGGGATGACGGATAAAGAAAGAATCGACGTGCTGCTCGTCGAACAGGGCTACTTCGAGAGCCGCGAGAAAGCTAAGGCTGCCACGATGGCAGGCTTGGTGTATGTGGCAGGCGAACGGGCAGAGAAGAGCGGCATGAAGGTGCCGCGCTCGGCCGCGATCACGGTCAAGGGGGCGCTCCATCCTTATGTGAGCAGGGGCGGCCTGAAGCTGGAGAAGGCGATCCGCCATTTCGACATTGCCATGGAAGGCCGGGTCATGCTGGACATCGGCGCTTCGACAGGCGGATTCACGGATTGCGCCCTGCAGAACGGAGCCGCCCATGTCTACGCGATCGACGTCGGCTATAATCAGCTGGACTGGTCGCTTCGGCAGCATCCGCAGGTCGACGTGATGGAACGGGTCAATTTTCGCTATATGCAGCCGGAGGATCTCAAGGGACCGCAGCCGGATTTTGCGACGATTGACGTATCGTTCATCTCGCTGCGGCTTATCCTGCCGCCGCTTGCCGCACTGCTTCAGCCCGGAGCGGGCGTAGTCGCGTTGATTAAGCCGCAATTCGAAGCCGGACGAGAGCATGTGGGCAAGTCCGGCGTCGTTCGCGATCCGAGAATTCACCAGCAAGTCGTGGCGCGTATCCTCGATTTCGCCGCGGAGCTTGGCTTCGGGCTGCGAGGCGTCACGTTCTCGCCGATTACGGGCGGGGAAGGGAACATCGAGTTTCTTGCGCATTGGCGTTTTCGCGAGCCTGCTTCGCAGACCGTTGCTGCTGCCGACATCGAGCATCTGGTCGCTGAGGCGAGCGGCACGTTTCGCAAATCATGAACCATACGATCTAGGGGATTATTCATCAGGCGCAAGCTGACGAATAGTCCTTTTTTGCTATCTTGCGCTGGCATGCAACACATGATATTGTTATTACGATGGAACAAACGTTCGTATTCGTTCCGACAGGAGAATATGCCCTTCACCGCGAACTTACAATAGAAGTTCAAGCAGCCGTTACACGGCGGGAAGGCGGTGGATGGACTTTGAATCATGTCGCGGACTGGTTGATTATGATAGTGGCTGGCGCGCTTATCGTGGTCTGGCTGCTGAGGCGCTTCTACCACTGGCTGCACGAGCCTCCGGCAAGCCGAGTATTCTTGCTCGGGCCAGGCGGCGAGCTTGCGGATGATGACGAGAATATCCGCTATCTGGAGCAATCCGGCTATGAAGTCGTCTCCGGCAAGCATCGCGTTCCGATTGCGATCGGACTCGACGGCGAATCGCTTTCGACGAGATTGTTCATCGATTACGTGGCGACGAAGGACGGCAGGACTTACATCGTCAAGATCGCTCGCGATCGAATGCCGCTGGACTGGACGGGGAGCGGCGTGCGAGACCGGCTGCTGGTGTACGCGCTGCTGGTGCCGGGAGCTGCCGGCATCTTGTACATGGATGCGAAGGAAAGATGGATCCGAACGATCACGTTCGCGATCGGATCCGAACCGATACGGGGGGACAAGACGTGAAGGGGATTAGGCAAATGAAGATCCGGGAGATCATAACCGGCGATGCGATCGAGACGCAGGACGAGCTGGTCGATGCGCTGCGCGCTGCCGGCATGCAGGTCACGCAGGCTACCGTATCCCGCGACATCAAGGAGTTGCAGCTCGTGAAGGTACCGGTGGAGGACGGCAGATATCGCTACTCGATGCCGCAGGAGCAGCGCTTCAATCCGATTCATAAGCTGAAGCGCGCGATGCTGGATCACTTCGTACATATCGATTATACGGATAATCTGGTCGTCATGAAGTGCTTGCCTGGAACGGCCAATGCAATCGGCGCTCTGATCGATAACATGGAATGGCCCGAGGTCATGGGCACAATCTGCGGCGACGATACGATCCTGATTATATGCAGGAGCAAGGAACAGAGCGGAGCTGCCGTCGAACGTCTGCTGGATCTGTTGAATTGATCGAATGTTAGATGGAACTTCAAAAATCCGGTTGTCAGCGCCTCATGTGTTTCCGAAGGAAACGCGGCATCGGAAGCATACGCTTGTAGACAGATCTACATGAGCACCTCCAGCGTTTCGTAAGAAACGCACACCGGAAGCAAACGCTTGAAATTCGCCAGCGTTCAAGATTCGACGTCGAACAAGCATTTCGAGTTACTTCGCGATCACAAGTGGATTTTGAACAACCATATATGGAAGGGGAGTCGGACATGCTTCGAGAATTGTCCATTCGCAATCTGGCTGTCATTGAGCAAGTATCTGTTCAATACCATAACGGGTTTCACGTATTAACCGGCGAGACCGGCGCCGGCAAGTCGATCCTGATCGATGCGCTAAGTCTAGCCATTGGCGGCAGAGGCGCTTCCGATATGGTGCGCCATGGCTGCGATAAGGCTGAGATCGAAGCGCTGTTCGACCTCCCTCCGAGCCATCCCGTCTGGCAGGTGCTGGCAGGGCTGGGCATAGCCGCAGACCCCGAGGAAATGCTCGTCGTGCGCAGGGAATTGTCCTCGCAGGGCAAGAGCGTCAGCCGGATCAACGGTCAGATCGTGAATCTCTCCATGCTGCGCGAGGCGGGGGAGCGGCTGGTGAACATTCATGGCCAGCATGAGCATCAATCGCTGCTGCGCACGGAGCAGCATCTGGAATGGCTGGATCTCTATGCAGGCGATACGCTGGCAGAGAAGAAGAGAAGTTATCAAGAAGCTTATCGGCAGTACATTCAAGTCCGCACCCAGCTGAAGGAACTGGAGGAGTCCTCCAGGCAGAACATGCAGATGCTGGATCTGTATAAGTTCCAAGTGGAGGAGATCGAGTCTGCGAAGCTGAAGGTTGGAGAGGACGAGACGCTGCTCGAGGACAAGCGCAAGCTTGCCCACGCCGAACGCAGAATGTCGCAGGCATCGGAGGCATACGGCTTGCTGTACGGCCCTAAGGGGCTGGATGCGCTGAGCAAGGCGATTGCGCGTCTCGAAGACATTCGTTCCTACGATCCTGCCGTGCTGGAGCCGCTGCTCGAGCAGTTGCAGTCGGCTTATTATCAAGCCGAGGACGTGGCGTTCCAACTACGGGACTACCGGGATGGAGTCGAATCCAATCCCGAGCTTCTTGCCCAGATCGAGGACAGGCTGGACCTGATCGGTGCATTGAAGCGCAAGTATGGGGAGACCATACCGGATATACTCGCTTATTACCAGAAGATCGCCGCGGAGGCGGATAAGCTCGAGAACCGGGACGAGCATCTGCAGCGTCTGCGCGAAGAAGAGCGCCGCTTGAAGGACCGTGCCATGGCGCTGGCGCTAGGCCTGTCGGAGCTCCGGCGGCATGCGGCAGAGAAGCTGTCGCGCCAGATCGAAGCCGAATTGAAGATGCTGCAGATGGAACGGACGTCATTCAAGGTGCAGCTCGACGCGATTCAAGGCGCGACGGACAGCGGGAAGCTAACGCCGCAGGGCGTAGACGAGGCCGTCTTCCTCTTGTCGCCGAATCCGGGGGAACCGCTCAAGCCGCTGAACAAGATCGCGTCCGGCGGCGAGATGTCGCGGATCATGCTCGCGATGAAGACGATTTTCGCGGCGATCGACGGCGTGCCCGTGCTCGTGTTCGACGAGGTGGATACAGGCGTAAGCGGACGTGCCGCCCAAGCAATCGCAGAGAAACTGTCCAGCTTATCCCGCAACTGCCAAGTGTTCTCGATTACGCATCTGCCGCAAGTAGCTTGCATGGCCGATCGCCATTATGAGATCAAAAAGCATATTCAAGGACAACGAACCGCGACGGCCGTTACGGAATTGACGGGCGCGCAGCGCGTCGAAGAGCTGGCGCGCATGCTGGGCGGCGTAGAGGTCACGGATAAGACGCGGCATCACGCGCAAGAAATGCTGGACTTGGCCGATCGACAGAAGGGGGCGTAATCGAAGGGAACGCGGGAAGGTTTTATCGGTCATAAAAGAATAAGGGCGGGGTTACCTTATAGGTACGCCACCTGCCGACGCGCGAACCGCTGGAAGATGGGGCGGCTCTCGCGCACGGTACGTGCCGATGGAATCAAGGGAGCGTGAATTCATTGAACGTTAGCAAGCGGAAACGATGGTTCGGACTTGTACTCGTGTTCTTCGTTTGCCTATTCTGCTTCTCCGCCCCGTTTCAACATTACGCGGCTTTCCCGAGCGAGCTTCGCATGTTCTCCGGACAATCGAAGCAACTGGATTATCTTATGCCGGTACACGCCAACATTACCGTCGATCCTAAAGTGGTACGGGTGAACGGTTCGAGCAGCGGATCAACGCAAGTCAATATGAACGCCCCTCTCTCCCTGCAGCCGACGAGCAGCGGCAGCACCGAGATGAAATTGAAATTATTCGGTACCATTCCATTCAAGACCGTGAAAGTGAACGTCGTTCCCGATCTGAAGGTCATTCCCGGCGGTCAGACGATCGGCGTGAAAGTACGGTCGGACGGCATCATGGTCGTCGGCCATCATCAAGTCAAGCGAGCCGGCGGCGAGGCAGCATCGCCTGGACAAGTCGCAGGACTTCAATTAGGTGACCTAATCGTTCGCGTCAATGGCGCTCATCTCACCGAGGTGGCGAAGGTTGCCCAAATCGTAGAAAAGGCGGGAAATGACGGAACTGCGATCCAATTGGTGGTCGATCGCGATGGAAAGACGCTGACGAAGGAATTACGGCCTGCCTACGACGACGAGGATAAGGCATGGCGGCTGGGACTGTATATTCGCGATTCTGCAGCCGGCGTCGGGACGCTGACCTTCTACGCCCCTGATCAAGGCGTATACGGTGCGCTGGGACATGTCATCACGGATATGGACACGCAAGCGCCGATCAAGGTCGGAGAAGGCCAGGTCGTGCAATCCAGCGTTACTTCGATCAATAAGAGTTTGAGCGGCGAACCCGGCGAGAAGCGCGCGCATTTCGTGCGCGAGGGCAAGGTGCTGGGCAATGTCGAGCGGAATACGTCCTTCGGAATCTTCGGCCGGATGCAAGCCATGCCGGAGCCCTCATACGCCAAAGAACCGATACCCGTAGCCTTCGCCGAAGAAGTGAAGGAAGGGCCGGCTCAAATTCTGACCGTCGTAGGCGGACAGAAGGTCGAGAAGTTCGATATCGAAATTACCCGCGTCTCCAAACAAGCTTCGCCGGCTACCAAAGGGATGATCATTAAGATCACCGATAAGCGGCTGCTTGACCGGACGGGCGGGATCGTCCAAGGCATGTCGGGTAGTCCGATAATCCAAGACGGCAAGCTCGTAGGCGCCGTAACGCATGTGTTCGTGAATGATCCCTCCACAGGGTACGGCTGTTTCATCGAATGGATGCTGCGCGATGCCGGCATCATGTTGGCACCTTCACAAACAAAGCTTAAGGCGGGATAACGCCCTAAGCTTTTTGCTTTTTGTCGAATTGTTTCGAATCTCATCGGATGGTGTAATAAATTCTTAATTATACCGCCGAGCCGAAAAAAAAGTAAAGAAAAATAATTTTCGACAGAAGGAATTTCCACTGAGGTGTCGAAAACGTTACGAGGAAGGAAATATAAACCATAGTGAAATGGATAAGGGAGGACTCGCACCTTGCAAAGAATTGAGGTTCTGCTTGCGGACGACAACCGGGAATTCACCAACTTACTATCTGAGTACATCTCCGAACAAAGCGATATGTCTGTTACCGGTGTAGCTTATAACGGCGAAGAAGTGCTGCGACTGCTTGAGGAATCGCGGAAGGCGCCGGATATTCTGATTCTGGACATCATCATGCCGCACTTGGACGGTCTTGGCGTATTAGAGCGGCTTCGCGATATGAATTTGAATCCAATGCCTAAGATCATCATGCTTACCGCATTCGGTCAAGAGAATATCACGCAGAAGGCCGTGCAACTCGGTGCATCCTACTACATACTGAAGCCGTTCGACATGGAAATTCTCGCCAACCGCATTCGCCAGCTGGTCGGCAATCAAGCGGTCGTATCGCCATCGTACAGCGGATCCGCATTCCCTAAATCGAATGTCGTGCCGCTTGCCAAAGGCAAGAATCTCGACGCGAACATTACGAGCATCATCCATGAAATCGGCGTTCCGGCGCATATTAAGGGATATCAGTATTTGCGCGAGGCGATCACGATGGTATACAACAACATCGAGATTCTCGGCGCAATTACGAAGACGCTCTATCCCGCAATCGCCTAGAAATTCAAGACGACGCCTTCCCGCGTCGAACGCGCCATCCGTCACGCGATCGAGGTCGCATGGACGCGCGGCAATATCGACAGCATCTCGCACTTATTCGGGTATACGATCAACATCAGCAAGTCGAAGCCGACCAATTCCGAGTTCATCGCGATGGTTGCCGACAAACTCAGAATCGAGCATAAAGTTTCTTAGAAGCTTATGTGCGGCCGCATGCCATTCTCCCTTACGCAAACACCGCTTGCAACCGGAAAATTTCCGTCTGCAAGCGGTGTTTTTGCCATCATTCAGGATGGGTCGCTGCTGCTTGGCTTTGGCGGCCTCGGCCGCTTGGGCTTGAAGCGAGGCGCTACGTAATTGCGCTTGCGGTCTCGGAAAAATATCCATCCGCCGATGAACCCGACGCCTGTAAAGAAGAAGATTGCGCCAAGCACGAAGCGAAGCCAATCAAAGTCGGGGATCGCCGCGTCATCGCCGAAATGAGCGAAATAATCGAAGATCGATTCTTTCAGTAATAAAAATCCATACGTAGCCATGATGCCTGGAATTACCAATAGCAAGACGGCGATAAAACGGGACAAGGTCTGCCTCATTGCGGGACGCCTCCTGGTCGAGTAGCAGTTCATCGTAATCCATTCTACCTTTTCGCACCAAGGCTGTCCATTTGACCGTTACAGAAAGTTTAACCGCAATATAACACGATAGCGCAATGAACGGTTCCGTATGGCGATCAAACCAGCCTCTAAACGCGTTCGTCTATGATCGAACGGCCTCGATAGAGGGTTTCTCATCATTTTGGGCATGTTTTCCGTCTGGAAAACAGGTACAATAGGTAAGGAATAGTAAGTAGAAGCAGCGTGCAACACGCGAATAGCGGAGGCGATAACGAGATGACGATACAGGTAGATGCGGCAGTGCTGGGCGGCGGGCCAGGAGGTTATACGGCTGCCATACGGTTGGCACAGCTTGGCAAGAAGGTCGCGATCGTCGAAATGGACAAGCTTGGGGGAACCTGTCTGCATCGGGGCTGCATTCCGAGCAAGTCGCTGCTGAAGAGCGCGAGCGTGTTCCGGACGGTGAAGGAAGCCGAACGATTCGGCATCGTGAACGCAGGAGATCCGGTCATTCGCTATGACCTCGTATCGAAGCGCAAATCGGCTGCGGTAGAACAGCTCTACCGCGGGCTGCAATATTTGATGAAGAAGCATGGCATACAAGTGATTCATGGACACGGCCGAATTATCGGGCCTTCGATCTTCTCGCCGCGCAGCGGTTCGATCGCGGTCGAATTGTCGGACGGCGAGATGGAGACCGTCGTCCCGCAGCAGCTCATCATCGCTACAGGATCCAAGCCGCGCATGCTGAAAGGCTTGCCGTATGACGGGCACGCCATCATGAACAGCGACGATGCGCTGCGCATGGAGGAATTGCCCGGCGATATGTTGATCGTCGGGGGCGGCGTAATCGGCGTGGAATGGGCTTCGATGATGAGCGATTTCGGCGTCAAGGTAACGCTTGTCGAGACAGCGGCACGGCTATTGCCCGGCGAAGACGCGGACGTATCGGCCGAGATGGAGAAGCAGCTCGGCATACGGGGCGTCCGCATTTTGACCGGCATCAGCCTGGATGCGGAATCCTGCCGGATCAACGACGGACTCGTCGAGATTCAAGCCGAGACGGAGAGCGGTACCGTCCACCTCTCGGCCGAGCGCATATTGGTATCGATCGGCCGGGAAGCGAACGTGGCAGGCATCGGGCTCGAGGCGACGGATATCGCGGTGAAGGACGGCTATATTGCGGTCGGACCGACCATGCAGACGTCCGAACCGCATATTTATGCCATCGGAGACGCAATCGGCGGCCTGCAGTTGGCGCATGCCGCTGCCCACGAAGGGCTTATCGCGGCCGAGCATATTGGAGGCGGCAAGCCGATGCATCTGGAAGCGCATCGCATCCCGCGCTCCGTCTATTCGCGTCCGGAGGTCGCGTCGATCGGCTTAACGGAGAACCAAGCCGCGGCACGGGGACACGAGATCAAGACGGGCAAGATTCCGTTCGCCGCGATCGGACGGGCGATCGTGCTCGGCGATACGGAAGGGTTCGTGAAGGTAGTGGCTGACCGGAAGACCGGCGATGTCCTCGGCGTGCATATGATCGGCTCGCATGTCACCGACCTGATCGCCGAGGCGAGCTTGGCCGATCTGCTGCAAGCTTCTGCATGGGAGCTTGGGCAGTCGATCCGTCCGCATCCTTCGTTGTCCGAGGCGCTCGGAGAGGCTATTCTCGACATCGACGGCCGCTCGCTTGCGTACTAAAAAGTCATGATATCCGTCATTTTCTTTTTGCCCGGAAAAGCGGTATAATCGAACCAGTAACGATTAGTACCTGGTGTTAAGATCAAGCGATGAATGGGGATGCCCATTCGGCTCTAACCAGGAAGGGGAGGCTGCATGATGGCGAATTCCGGATCGGTGAAGCAGACTTACCGTCACCGCGAGCTCGGATTGACGGATGAACAGGCAGTTGCGATGTATGAGACGATGCTGACGGCCAGGCGTTTCGATGAACGCGTCCTGCTGCTGCAGCGCGCGGGCAAAATCAATTTTCATGTATCGGGTATCGGACAGGAGACCGCGCAGGTCGCAGCCGCGTTCGCGCTGGATCGCGAACGGGACTATTATCTGCCCTATTATCGCGACTACGGCTTCGTGCTGGCAGTCGGCATGACTTTGCGCGAATTAATGCTTTCCGTCTTCGCGAAGGCGGAAGATCCCAATAGCGGCGGCAGGCAGATGCCGGGCCACTTCGGCAGCAAGCGGCTGCGAATCGTGACGGGTTCCAGCCCGGTTACGACGCAAGTACCGCATGCCGTAGGCATTGCCTATGCGGCGAAGATGAGGAAGCAGCCGATCGTGTCCTTCGCGACATTCGGGGACGGCTCGAGCAATCAAGGCGACTTCCACGAGGGCTGTAATTTTGCCGGCGTCCATAAGCTGCCCGTCATTCTGATGTGCGAGAACAATCAATACGCCATCTCGATCCCGATCCACAAGCAAGTGAGCGGCAAGATCAGCGACCGCGCGCTGGGCTACGGATTCCCCGGGTATCGGGTGGACGGCAACGACCCTCTCGAAGTGTACCGCGTCGTGCGGGAGGCGCGCGAGCGCGCGGTTGCAGGCGAGGGACCGACCTTGATCGAGGCCATGATGTACCGGCTGTCGCCGCATTCGACGTCGGATAATGACCTGGCCTACCGGACGAAGGAAGAGGTCGACGAGAATCGCAAGAAGGACGGTATTCCGATCTATCGGCAATATCTCATCGATTGCGGACTCTGGTCCGAAGAACGGGAAGAAGCCATGCTGCGCGAAATTAACCGGATGATGGACGAAGCGACTGCATATGCGGATACGGCACCTTTTCCGAAGCCGGAGGACATTATGCTGCATGTCTATGCTGACGACTCGGAAGGGGGACAATAGCACGTGGCAGTCATGGATTATATCGATGCGATACGACTCGCGATGAAGGAAGAACTGGCGCGTGACGAGGATGTGTTCGTGCTAGGGGAGGACGTCGGGCATAAGGGCGGCGTGTTCACGACGACGAAGGGCCTCATGGAGCAATTCGGCGAGATGCGCGTGCTGGACACGCCGCTTGCCGAGTCGGCGATTGCAGGCGTCGCGATCGGCGCCGCAATGGTCGGCATGAAGCCGATCGCGGAGATGCAATACTCGGACTTCATGTTCCCTGCAACGAATCAGATCATTAGCGAGGCAGCCAAGATCCGGTATCGTTCCAATAACGACTGGACGTGTCCGGTCGTCATACGCGCGCCGATCGGCGGCGGGATATTCGGCGGGTTGTACCATTCGCAATGTCCGGAGTCGGTGTTCTTCGGAACGCCGGGATTGAAGATCGTGGCGCCTTATACGGCCTATGATGCCAAGGGGCTGCTGAAGGCAGCCGTCCGCGACCCGGACCCCGTGCTGTTCTTCGAGAACAAGAAGTGCTACAAGCTCGTGAACGGCGATGTGCCGGAAGACGATTACGTCGTGCCGATCGGCAAGGCGAACCTGCTGCGCGAAGGCGACGATATTACGGTAATCGGGTATAGTCTGCCGCTGCACTATGCGATGCAGGCTGCGGAAGACTTGGCCCAAGAAGGCATCACGGCACATATTCTCGATCTGCGAACGCTGCAGCCGCTCGATAAGGAAGCGATACTCGAGGCGGTCAGGCGGACAGGCAAGGTGCTGATTGTCCATGAGGATAACAAGACGGGCGGCATCGGAGCGGAAGTAGCGGCAATCATCGCGGAAGAGCTCTTATACGAACTGGATGCGCCGATCATGCGCTTATGCGGTCCCGATGTGCCTGCGATGCCGATCAATGCGCCGGGCGAGAAGCATTACATGCTAAACAAAGAGAAGCTCAAAGATGCGATGCGCAAGCTTGCGCTGTACTAGTGCCATAGGAAGACCGGAATCAAGAAATAGGGGATGAGCGCTTGAGTAAAATCGTAACGGAAATCGTCATGCCGCAGCTAGCGGAATCGCTCGTATCGGCGACGATCGACAAATGGCTGAAGCAGCCCGGCGACAAGATCGAGATGTATGAGCCGATCTGCGAGATCCTGACGGATAAAGTGAATGCGGAGCTGCCGTCCACGGTTGCCGGCACTTTGGTCAAAATCGCGGTCGGCGCCGGCGAAACGGTACCGGTAGGCACGACGATCTGCTTCATTGAAGCCGAGAACGCGAATGCCGTCGCGACGGAGCCGGCGTCCGCCCATCCGGCGGAGGCAGGCGGCAGCCAGCGCATCGACGAGACGGAGCAGTCGATGCGCTACCGCTACTCGCCGGCCGTTCAGCGTCTGGCCGCCGAACATGGCGTTGCTCTGTCGCAGATTGCGGGCAGCGGCATCGGAGGCCGCATTATGCGCAAGGACGTGCAAGCCTATATCGATTCAGGGGCAGCCGTGCGACAGGCCGCAGAGAACAAGGCTGCAGCGATGCCGGTTCGTTCCTCGGGCTTGCATCTGAGCGAAGCGCCGGCGCAGCAGCGCATCCCGACCATCGAGGTGCAGGGGCAAGGAAACCCGGGAAGCGGCGAATATTTTATCGATGTCACGCCTTTGCGCAATACGATTGCTTCGCGCATGCGACAGAGCGTCACGGAGATTCCGCATGCATGGACGATGATCGAGGTCGACGTTACGAACCTGGTCGTGCTCCGCAACAAGCTTAAGGATGAATTCATGAAGCGCGAGGGCATCAACCTCACGTATCTGGCCTTCTTCCTCAAGGCAATCATTAACGCGATCAAGGATTACCCGATCATGAACTCGGTGTGGGCGGTCGACAAAATTATCGTGAAGCGCGATATTAACGTCTCGCTCGCTGTCGGGACAGAGGAAGGCGTCTGGACGCCGGTCATCAAGCATGCGGATCAGAAGAACATTGCCGGTCTGGCACGGGAGATCGACGATCTCGCCAGGAAGACCCGCGACGGGAAGCTGTCGCTGAACGACATGCAGGGCGGCACGATCACGGTCAACAACACGGGCTCGTTCGGCTCGGTATTGTCCCAGCCGATCATCAATTACCCGCAAGCCGCGAACATCACGGTCGAATCGATCGTGAAGAAGCCGGTCGTCATCAACGACATGATTGCTGTCCGCTCGATGGCGAACTTGTGCTTGTCCCTGGACCACCGCATTCTGGACGGCGTCATCTGCGGACGGTTCCTGCAGCGGGTCAAGGATAACTTGGAAGCATACAATTCCGAGACCAAACTATACTAAGAGAGGTTGTTCAAAAAGTCCGCTTGTGATAACCGATCTTTTTGAGCATCACTAAAGAGGAAACCAAGATGAGCGATGCGTTGAATCAGTGGGATGTCCGCTACATCCCGATGATCGGGTATGCGGAGGCGTGGGAGAGGCAGAAGCAGACGGTCAAAGCGATCGACAACGGGGAAGCACCGGAGACGCTGCTGCTGCTCCAGCATCCTCCGACTTACACCGTCGGCTCACAGAAGCACCCGGAGCATCTGCTGCTCAGCGAAGCCGAGCTGGCGGAGCAGGGGATCGAGCTGTTCCAGATCGACCGCGGCGGCGATATAACGTACCACGGACCGGGCCAATTGGTCGGCTACCCGTTGCTCTATCTGGATTCGGTCGGATTGGATTTGCACGGCTACCTGCGTGACCTCGAACAAGCGATCATCGATTGGCTGGCGGAATACGGCATTGCCGGAAGCCGCAAATCTGCCTATACCGGAGTATGGGTCGGGGACGAGAAAATCGCCGCAATCGGCGTCAAATTCAATAAATGCCGCAAACGGCGAGGCTTCGTCACGAGCCACGGCTTCGCGCTCAACCTGCAAGCAGGCATCGCGAGGACGGGGTTCGAAGGCATCGTGGCTTGCGGCATTCAAGAGTACGGCGTGACATCTTTCGAGGATCAGACGGGACGCGCGATGCCGCTCATGCAAGCGGCAAGCGAGCTTGTCCCGCATCTGTGCCGCGTGTTCGGCAGAACCTCTGCGGACTTAATAGAAGAGCCATCCGATGCTCGCGAAGACGGTTGAGATCACCATAACGCCAACCAGGATGAGCGCGGTAATGCGAATCCATTTGCGTCCTTGCATGTATGTGCCGCTCCTTTCCGTGGGCTGCATGCCGACAGCCGGTCATTGAGACTTACATAATTAGCGCAACAGTCCATACTCTATTGTATACGAACACCCCGAATGGAGGAAGTCCGATGATTGCTGAGCAAAGACTGGTCGAACAATTCATGGCTTTGGTGCGCGTCGACAGCGAGACGGGGCATGAGCAGGAAATCAGCCGCGTTTTGAAAGAAAAGTTCAGCGCGCTCGGCCTAACGGTTGAAGAAGACGATGCAGCAGAGAAGACCGGGCATGGCTCGGGCAATCTGTTCATTATGCTGGAAGCGAGCGGCGCATCGGGTGCGCCCACGATCTTCTTCACGTCGCATATGGATACCGTGACCCCCGGCAAGGGCATCAAGCCGCAGCTGGACGAAGACGGCTACATTCGCAGCGACGGCACGACGATATTGGGCAGCGACGACAAGGCAGGCCTGGCCGCGATGCTCGAAGCGATCCAAGTGATCCAGGAGAACGGCATTCCGCACGGTCCGGTGCAGTTCGTCATTACGGTCGGCGAGGAAGCGGGACTCTACGGCGCGCGCGCCATGGAAGCGTCGCGGCTCAAGGCATCGTTCGGTTACGCGCTTGATTCGAACGGCCAGATCGGCGACATCGCGGTAGCGGCACCGACGCAAGCGAAAATCACGATGAAGGTCATCGGCAAGTCCGCGCATGCGGGCGTGAATCCGGAGGACGGCATCAGCGCGATCCAAGTTGCGGCGAAGGCGATCGGCCGCATGCAGCTGGGGCGGATCGACAAGGAGACGACGGCGAACATCGGCCGCTTCGAGGGAGGCGGCGCGACGAACATCGTCTGCGATTTCGTCCGGTTGGATGCCGAAGCCCGGAGCATCGTGCAGGATAAGCTCGATGCGCAGGTCGAAGCGATGCGCACCGCACTCGAGGGCGCAGCGTCCGACTACGGGGCGAAGGCCGAATTCGAGAGCGAAATCATTTATCCGGCTTACAACTATACGGACGGCGATCCTGTCGTGGAACTGGCCAAGTCCGCGATCCAGGCCATCGGCCGAACGCCGCGTACCTTCCACTCGGGCGGCGGCAGCGATGCCAATATTTTCAACGGATTAGGCGTCCCAACCGTAAATCTGGCTGTCGGCTATGAGCACATCCACACGACGAAAGAGCAGATCAAGGTAGCGGACCTCGTCAAGACGACGGAGCTCGTCGTCGAGATTATCAAGCAGGCTGCCGCGGTGAAGCAAACTTAGTCGATCGTCATTCATATGTAAAACCTGCACCAACGCGGAACGACCGCCGAGGTGCAGGTTTTTTATTGCTAGTAAGGTTACACGGACGAGATGTCGTATTCGGCGCGTTCCGTCGTCAGTCGAAGACCGGCATCCTCGATATCGGCCGAGCGGAGACCCCTAATCGGAATCGCGAACGTATCCTGCGGCAGCGGCGATTCAAGGCCCTCGGTCAATACGCTGCCTTCGCCGCGGAGATAGAGGACGTCGCCGTCGGTATAATCGTCATGCGGATTGTCGTGTTCGGCTTGGTAGCCGATCTTCGTCAGCTTCATGCGAACGCGGTCGACATCGCCCTGTTCCGTCTTCGTGATGAGCAGGGTCTGATCGCGATGCCCTTCCAGCCAGTCGGATAGCGCTCTGATTTCAAACTTCATCTTGTGCTTCCCGTCCTTTCCTTGATCCAATCGCTTGAGAGGAACTGCGTTCTCCATGCCTTCAGCATCCCCATCGGGACGCCGGCTCAAGCGAATGCAGCGGAAGGGAATAGCTGGTCAGGCTGGCGTTCGGGCCGTACGAAGCAACTACTAGGACCGGGATCGGATTTCTTGGCGCATGAACAGCATATAAGAGAGGCCGAAGCAGATAACCGTCGCGGCGATCAGTCCCGTCAACTGCGGCCAGACGAGCAGCAGGCTCTGCGCGAGCGGCAGCGGGCTGGGAATGGCGCCGACGACCTGCTCCATCGTAAGCGGCCCCAGCGAACGGACATTGGGCATGAGCAGCGTAGTGGTCGCTTCCGTGAACAGCTCTGCCGGCGACAATCGTCCGAGCGTCAGCATCGTCTCTTGATAGCCGATGACCGATTCGACGGCAGCATCGCCGGACGGCGCGAGCGATTTCGCGATCAGGTTCAGGATCAGGCTGTAGAAGACGGTGAAGAAAATCCACAGCGCAATGCCGGACAATGCGGAGGTCGCGGCTTGGCGGAACCGGATCGAGAACAGGATGGACAGATTCAGCCAGAAGCCGACATAGATGACCGCGATGAACAGGAAGAAGATAACGCGGAGGAATTCCTCCGGCGTCGGCGGATAGCCGATCGTGAACAGGCCGAGACCCATCACGAGGAATCCGAGCGCATAGATGACGACCGCGATCAGCAGCAGCGATGCCGCGAATTTCGCCTTCAGAAAATCATCGCGGTACAGCGGCTGCGACATGAGTCGGCTCAGCGTCCCTTTGCCGCGCTCGGCATTCACGGCGTCGAATCCCAGCGCAATGCCCATGAGCGGTCCAAGAAAAGAGACGAACGTGACGAAATTGGGCAAGGTGCCGTCCGAGATCGTGAACATGCGCAGGAACAGAAATTCATTGTCCGAGTCT
Source organism: Bacillota bacterium (assembly GCA_023433615.1). Taxonomy (GTDB): domain Bacteria; phylum Bacillota; class Bacilli; order Paenibacillales; family Paenibacillaceae; genus Paenibacillus_I. The sequence continues at coordinate 22,153 of JAEZCJ010000102.1, forward strand.
GCCGATCCGACGCCGGCTTGAAGAGACGTGATCGCGGTATAGATCGAGCCGATGCAGGCAAGCGCGATAATGCCGAGCAGAATGCCGAAGCGCCAGCTCCGAATGTGATCGCCGAATTCCTTCTGCACGATCACCCAGAACGGTGAGGAAGTCCGAGTCAATGCGCTTCACCTCCTTCGAAGTATCGATGGTAGATGTCGTCGAGCCCGTAACGGCGACGGCTGATCGACAGGAGCTCGCATGAAGTCGCAGCGAGACGGGCAATTTCCGGCGTGATGTCGGTACTGCACGTCAACTTCGCTCGAACGACGCTCTCGTCTGTGCCGCATGCAGCGTCTTCCGGCTGTCCCATGTCCAAGGCGATGACGCCTTTAAGCGATCGCAGCCGCTCTCCGAGCTCCTCGGACCAGCCGCGCAGCTCCAGATCGACCGTGACCGTACCTTCGCCGTCGAGCGAACGCGCCAGCGTCTCGATATCGCCGCAGGCAATGAGCTTGCCTCGGACGAACAGTCCGACGCGGTCGCATACCTGCTGGACCTGATGCAGATGGTGGGAGGAGAGCAGCACGGTCAACCCCTCCTGCCGGCTGAGTCTGGAGATCAACTCGAGCAGCTCGCGCACGCCCTCGGGATCGATGCCGAGCGTAGGCTCGTCGAGAATGATGATGTCGGGGCGCTTGATCAGCACATCGGCAAGCCCTAGTCGCTGCCGCATGCCCCGCGAGAAGGCGCCGACGCGCTTGCCGGCAGCCTCGGCCAGACCGACGCGCTCGAGCAGGGAAGCGGCTCGTTCGGCAGCTTCGGATTCCGGAATTCGATTGAGCCTTGCCGTGAACATGAGGTTATCGAAGGCGGTGCGATCCTCGTAGAATCCGATGTCGTCCGGCATGTAGCCGACGCGGCGCTTGACCTGGAGCGGATTGCGCGCGGGATCGAGCCCGCAGACGCGCGCCGTGCCGGCCGTGGGCTCGGCAAGTCCCAACATCATGAGGATCGTGGTCGTCTTGCCTGCGCCGTTCGGGCCCAGCAGCCCGAATACTTCACCGCGGCCGATCGTAAGATCCAGCCGGTTGACCGCAGCCTGGTCCCCGTATGTCTTCGTCAGCCCCTGTAGCTCGATGACGGGTTCTCGTTCGTATTCGTGCGGGAGCGCCACGGCTTATCGCCTCCCGTACTTGCGGAACAGATAATAGACGCCTGCTGCGACCGCGAGAATGATCAGAATGCCGATCCATCCCCATAGCACGGACGATTGGACGGCAACGCGGATCGCGGCATCGGCCGACTTTTGCGAGGTGCGGGCCGTCATATTAACGACGTAGTCGCCCGCAAGCGCTTTGTCATCGGCTTGGATGACGGCCTGGACGTTAGCGGTCGCGCCCGGGGCCAGCGTGCGGATCGTCTTCGGCTCGAACGAGACATCCCAATTGGCGGGCGTCTGGGCGGATAGATTGACATCCTCGAGTTCGGCCGTGCCGGTATTCTTGACGACCAGTTCCATCGTGCGGTCGGAGCCTGCTTTGACCTCTGCATTGAGGCGTTCATCCGGCGTAGAGAGCGCAATGCCGTAAGAGCCCGTCACGACGACCTCGAGCTTCGATTCCGCCTGCGTCGCGTTGTTAGCTGCCATAATCGGAATCGCGTACGTCCCTGCGGACACGTTGTCCGGCGGCATGACCTGCACGGATATCGTCTGCGACGCGTTCGGGTCGACGGCAACGGAAGTCACGCTATTCCCGCCGGCGGAGAAGCGCACGTCCCAGCCCGGTTCAACGGCTGCGGATAGCGCATAAGTCTGCTCCTCTGCCGTGCGGTTGCGCAGCGTGGTCGAGAAGGTGAAGCTGGAATCCGCATGCCCCTCCATATTGGCCTGCTCCGCCGTGAACTCGGTCGTGAACGTGCCTTGCTCGGATACGCCGACCTTCAGCGGCAGCGTATCCATGCCGCCGGCTGTCACCGCGAAGTTATATTCGCCCTTGTTCACGTCGAGCGGAACGTTCAACTGCAGGTTGACGGTCTGCGAATCGTTCGGCTTGATCGCGATCTGCCGGATCGCTCTGCCGCCGGCCGACAGATCGTACTCCCAATCGTTGCCGTTCGTCTGGAAGCCGATATCGGCCACCTGCGTGGTCTCGGTGCGGTTAATGATTTCGATGGAATAGGTGATCGATTCGCCCGGCGGCGCGCTCAGATCGGTGTAGGCCGTATAGAGCTCGACCTCCCCTGCTGCCGCTGCGCGCTGCGGCAGCGCTGCGACGCTGACTGCCCATACGATAGCCAGCATCAGGATGAATGAACTTGCTTGTCGGCATGCTTGCTGCATGCTAATCCCCCTCCTAAGTCATGGAATCGCAGCCGCTTGAGCGGCCGTTCGCTAAGAGTACGCACGAGAATGCGCGGCGGATTTATCCGCGCCCAATTTTTTTTGCAGACATTTTCCTCGAGGCGATTTTTTGGTACAACAGAGATAGAGAGCGCTCATTGCGTTAACGCGCGCAAGGGCCGAAGGAAGGAGGGACGTGCAGCATGGAGCTTGGACGGCAGGACATGGTACCCGTGCTGCGGGCGATGTGCGAGGGCTCGGCGGAAGCCTTCGAGCTGTTCTACGATCGGTATGCGCCGCTCGTCATGCAGATCGCGCTGCGAATGCTCGCAGATCGTATGGAAGCGGAGGACTTATGCCATGATGTATTCATGGAAGTCTTGCGGAGAGGACAGCACTACGAAGTCGCGCGGGGCTCGTTGGAGGCATGGCTCGCCGTTTTGACGCGAAGCCGCTGCCTGGACCGCTTGCGCAAACGCAGCAGGGTCATTACAGGCAGCGTCGATGTCGTCTCTTGCGCGGATGATCGGCAGACCGCGTCTAACCCGACCCCGGAAGAGACGGTGCTTGGCGATCTGGAGCGCGCAGCCGTGCGGGATGCGCTCCGAGCATTGCCTGTAGAGCAGCAACGCGCTGTGGTGACGGCTTATTACGGAGCCAAGACGCAGCGCGAAATGGCCGAGGAATGGAAGGTTCCGCTCGGAACGGTCAAATCGTGGGTCCGGTATGGACTCCATAACTTACGGAAACAGCTGGACAGAAGAGGCTGGACGACAGAATCGGAAGGAGGCGAACCGTATGGAACGAAGTAAGGCGGTTCAGACGGAGATTTGTCTGGAAGGGTATTCGGAGCAGGAATGGGCGGATTACGTGTTAGGCGGGCTGGATGCGGGCAGCAGAGCCGCGATGACGCGGCATCTCGGTACGTGTAGCGCATGTAGCGACGTATGCAACGAATGGCGCTTGCTATTAGCCCCGGAACCGGTAACGGCTTACGCCCGGCAGGAGCAAGGCTCGTGTCCGGCAGGGGAAGCCGGCACGGATTCGATCTACCCTGACGATCGTGTCCGGCGTTCGCTTGCCCGCGCCGTAACCCGCAGGTCATGGCGCACGAAGCTGCTGCGCAGCCCGATCCGTTACGGCCTCGCGGCGGCAGTATGCGTGCTGCTGGTGTTCGCCGTATGGATGCGCGACGCGATCGAGCCTGCCGAGCCTGTCGATTCGTTCGTCAGCAGCCAGGTACCGGACGCCGTTCCCGTCATGCAGGCGCAGGATACGCTGCACTATCGCGTCATGCCTGCGGCGGGCGGACAGAGCGGCGGGTACATGTGGCTCAGCGGGGACGTCAGCGAAGCGCTGCTCTTGCTGGAGGGCTTGCCGTTCGTGGAGCAGGAGGATTACCAAGCTTGGGCCGTTGCAGGCGAGAGGCAGGAAAGCCTCGGCCTGCTTAAGCTGACAGGCTCGCGCGGCCATCTGTTCGTCCGCTCGCCGCTGCTGCGAGGCGCGGAGACGATCTCGCTCAGCTCCGAGCCGAAGGGAGGAAGTGCCAGCCCCACATCCGAGCAGACCGTGCTGGTGCTCATGGGGCAGGGGCGTTAACGGGCGGCTTGACCGCCTGCCTTCACCCATTCGTCGAGCTTGCGCGATGGCTGCCCTTTGCCGCTGCCGCTCAGCTTGCGGAGTTGCGTGCGGATTTCCCATGCCTTGCCGACGAGCCGAAGCCCTCTGTTATCGATATATTGCTTCATCCGTATCATCCTCCCGCGTCGATCAGGTATACTGATCCATATGCGCCAACAGGACAACCTATTCCTAGGGGCCGCTTGTGATCGCGATGCTTTTCGGGGGAGCGTACTCGACGTCGAATCTTGAACACTGGCGCGATTTCCGGTACTCACGTAGGTATTGCCTACGCTCCGTTCCTCAATCGCTACCATCGTCCAACCTAAGCA
>JAEZCJ010000107.1 GCA_023433615.1 Bacillota bacterium
TCACCAACGAAGCCTCGCCGCTTCATCCGGGTCCCGAACGTCCACCAGCACCGTATGCCGATCGCGCGCCACGACGCCCTGCTCCTCCAGGAAGCGCCGCACCTCGCCGTCCCGATCCGCCTCTTCCTCGTCCGCACGCCAGGTCCGCAAGCGCTCCCATGTATGTTGGCCGACGGCCGTGACGCGCACCTGCACGCCCTCACGGGCCAGACGATCCGCAATCGCGGCCGTCTCTTCCGTCGTCTCCGCATCCACGACCGTGACGCTGATGTCCGTGCCCGACCGCGCCGCGAATCCCCTCAGCGCGCGCAAGTACCATTCCACGCGAGGCGCCTGTTCGTCAGCGAGCAATATATAATGCCGCCCGGGACGGCGTCCGGCATGCCTTTTGACGAGCCATAGCGCTGCCGCTGCCACTATGGCGTACACGCATACAATCCACATGAAGATCGAGACCATCGCTCTCGCCTCCTTTTGCGATACTATATGCGTTTCTCCGCCCATGGGTGACGGCTATTCGCGGACAACCCGCATAATTGGCATCTGCCAATCGGTCGCTGACTCGCTGTTCTCGCACCTCCAGCCATCCGCTCAATCGCCGTTGGCGGCCTCCCTTCCCCACCTTCTAACCATTATCCCTTTCGATCAGGTACCGATTTCCGCCGCATCCTGATCCAACGGGATAGCGGCCACAGGAACAGAGACTCCCACTCAGCCGCACCACCTTGATTCAATGGAATAGCGTGTAGGCGTATCACCTCCTAATGCTTCACATCAGACTCCTGATTCAACGGGATAATGGCCACTGAAGCGTCAGCCCCTACTCCTCCACCCAGCCTGATTCAACGGGATAGTGGGCGCAAGCGCCACGCCCCTCCCCCTCAGCTCGGCTCACATCCTATCCGACGCCATCCCTTCAACTCCCCATCACGCAACAAAGCCCCCGCTTATGGAAGCGAAGGCCGATTCTCATCTTGCATAATCCTGCAATCACGAGGATATACGCTCTATAGCGGTTACAATGTCACCCAGCCGAACTTAATGGAGTTGATAACCGCCTGCGTTCGGTCGTCGACTTCCATTTTCTGCAGAATGCTGCTGACATGGTTCTTAACCGTTTTCTCGCTGATATACAGGTATTCGCCGATCATCTTGTTGCTCTTGCCTTCTGCCATCAGACGCAGTACCTCGGCTTCGCGCCTCGTGAGCGGATTGTTGTCGCCTGCTACGAACTTGACGCCCGTCTCCGTGCTGGCGGCCGCATTCGATACGACGCCGATCTCATCCAAGTAAGTCATGCGGCGCAGCTGATTGATCAGCTTGCCCGTAACCTTCGGATGAATGTAGGCATGGCCGTTCACGACCGAACGAATCGCGTTGATGAGCGACTCGGCCTCCATGTCCTTCAATAAGTAACCCGACGCTCCCTTGCGCAGCGTCTCGAATACGTAGCTCTCGTCATCGTGGATAGACAGAATAATGACCTTCACGTCGGGAAAAATATCCCGCAGCCTCTCCGTTGCCACGACGCCGTTCTCGATCGGCATGTTGATATCCATCAGCACGACTTCCGGCTTGGTGTGGTTGCAGAACTCCAGTACCTGAATGCCGTCGCCGCATTCGCCGATGACCTCCAGGTCATCTTCCATGTTCAGAATGCGCTTCAGGCCTTCCCGGAATAGCTGGTGGTCGTCGGCAAGCAATACTTTGATCGTGCGGGTGCCCGCGTTTTTCTGGTCCATCGCCATCTACTCCTTTCTCAGTTCGCTATTAATGGGAATATGAATCGTGACCTTCGTCCCGCGGCCCTTCTCGGATTCAATGTCCATCCGGCCGTCGAGCAGCTCTACGCGCTCTCGCATCCCGATGAGCCCGAAGTGGGGGCTTTCCTTGGTCTTCGCTTCGATCTGTTCTACGCTGAAGCCGACGCCGTTATCGTTCACGGCAATCTTCACCATGTTCGCTTGATACGTGATTTCGAGCGACACATAGGTAGCCGACGCATGCTTCATCGCATTCGTGAACGCCTCTTGCACGAGCCGGTATACGGCCGCTTCCATCGCCGACGGCAGCCGGATTTCCCGGCCGATCGTCTCGAATACGGTGCGAATTTTGGTTTTTTCCTCAAAATCCTGTACGTATTTGCGCAGCGTAGGCACAAGTCCCAGATCGTCCAGGGCCATCGGTCGCAGGTTGAAAATAATCTTGCGGATTTCTTCCAGCCCTGAACGCACTTGACCCTTCAGATCTATTAATTCGTCCTGCACCATCCGGAATTCCTGCTTTGCGAGCATTCTTTCTGCAATTTCCGTCCTAAGCACTAGATTCGCCATGGACTGCGCAGGACCATCGTGAATCTCCCGCGCGATGCGCTTCCGCTCCTCTTCCTGCGCCAGAATGATCTTGAGTCCGATCAGCTGCCGGTTCTTGGCCGACTCCAGAATGCGGGTCACTTGGTTCAGGTCACCGGATAAGTATTCCAGCACTACGTTGATCTGCGAACTGATCGTCTCGGCCCGCTCGACCGACAATTCGACGTTCTTGACCCGCTTCTGCAGATCGTCCCGCCTTGCCTTCAGGTACGATTCCTTCTCGCGGAACACCATCAAGTCGAGCTGGATGCTCGTCGCCTTCTCGTAAGCCGACTTGATATCCGCTTCCTTGTATCGGATGAAATCCTTGCTGACTTCCGTCAGCCGGATACGCGCGCGCCGATATTCGAGCTCGAGGAGATCGACCTTATCGATCGTCTCGCTCGTCTCCTTCATGATCGACTCCAGCTCTTGATTAAGCGTCGTCAGCTCTTTGCGCGCGGATTCCGCGATTTCGAATATTTGGTATTTGCTCTCTTCCATCACGTTGACCGCGTTCTTGATGACGCGATCGATATCGTTCACTCGATAATCCACGTGTCAGGCACACCTTCCGGCTAGGTTCAGTCTTCCCTATCATATCACATCTCAGGGCGAAAACATTACAATCATTGAATGGTAATCGTTTTCGTCTTCCCGTCCCAGTCCACTTGTAGGCCTAATTGCTCAGACACAAGCCGCACAGGGACAAGAGTCCTTCCTCCGCGTACGATAGGCTTCGTGCCGGCCGGCTTGCGCTCGCCATTGACGATCAGCGTATCCCTGCTCAGCCACATCTCGAGCAGCTTGTCGCCTCGCAGCGCCGTTACCTTTTTGCTTGCGTTGTCCCACGCGACTTGACCGCCCATCGCATCCGCCACGAAGCGGAAAGGCAGATACGTTACGCCGTCCAACGCGATCGGCGCGACATCGAGCGCTCCCTTCACGCCGTTCACGAGCGCCGACTTCTTATCCAGCGTCAGCACGATCTTCGTGCCGGCATCCGCCAGCTTAGGCGCATCATGCAGCACGATGTTGTCGAAAGCGATCTCGCCCGACAGTGCCCGCTCGTCCTGTCCTTCCTTCAATGTGGCAATGTACAAGCTTTGCAGCTTCGCCGGATACTGGATCGGCAGACCGGCGAAATCGGCCTTCACCGTCTTCCAGCCCGTCCAATCGACAGCTTTCGCAAGATCCACCTTATGGGTCGTTCCTGCCGCGTCGATTATCGTGGCACGCAGCCAATTTCGCCCGCCGTCGCCGTACACATCGACGCTCATCCCGATCGGCTCGCCCGGCAGCGTAATGCCGTCTTTCTTCAACACGGCATAAGCCGCCTTCGTCCGATCTTCCGTGCTCGCAGCGAAGTCATAGTTTAGCTTCAACGACTTGGATGCATTGCCTTCGTGCCCTGCGACGAGCTGGACGCCAGTCCGAACCTCGCTTGGATCCGAAGTTGCCGTAATGCCGAAGGCGATATTCTCGAAGTCTTGGAATGCCCGCTGCGTGCTTCCCGCCGTCAGCGTCGCCATAGTCGAGTAACCGTCATAACGGGCGATCGCATTACCGACCGTCGCCCCTTCCTTCACGGCATCGACGCGAATCTTGTCGTCCTGCACGCTGCCGACGAAGCCGCGGAACTCCCAATCGACCGAACCGGCCGGCACCGTAACCGTCCTGCCGTCCTCAAGCGTCGCTCGTACCTTCGCGGACAGCACGGCTCCCGCACGCAGCTCCGACGCCGGCGCTTCGATCGCAAGCTTGTGGATGCGGCTCTCGCCGATCACTTCGATGGCCAGCTTGTCCGAGCTGTCCCCTGCCTTGACCGTCAGCTCCGCCACCCCGGACGTCGCTGCCGTCAGGATGCCGCCGGATAGCGTCGCCAGCTCAGGCTTGTCCAGGCTCCATGCCGGCGAGATGCCGGACGGATCGAGCGGGTTGTAGAACGTGTCGTATGCGGTCAGCTTATACTCCGTCTGCTCTCCGATGAACAACAGGCTTTTGCCGCTCGCTTTTATGCCCTTGAGAGCTCCCTGCGGCGCCGACGTGTATACGCCGATCCCGTTCACGACCGGGCGCTGGTACGTGCCGCTGTTGCCGTCCTCCGTCGGATGCGACAGCTTGACGTCGAATTCGCCGAGCGGGCGGTCGACCATCGTCGTCGATCCGCCGCCGTCGAGGTTGACGCCCTTCCAGACGCCGAGCTGCACCATGATCTTCTGCAGCTCCGCCAGCGTTACGCCGACGCTCGGTCCGTTATCCTCCGCCGTTATGAGGTACACCTTCTTCATGTCCTTCGAATAGCCGACAGCCGTGCGCGCGCGATCTGAAGACGGACTCAGGCTATTGACGCTGCGCGAGAACGAAGACGGTTGGCCGTCATTCACCAGAATCGTGTGTCCGCCGACCATCATCTGGAACTCGGTCGGATCGAACGTCTTCTGCGACGTGACCGAGCGCAGCTTCATGTCCGCCGTCACGCTCGTGCCGACCGGATAACGCTCCAGCAGCTGCTTCGCAGCCGTGCCGTGACCGCGCAGAATGTAGCCGTCGGCCGGTATCGTGACAGGCAGCGTCGCGTTCTCCGCGACCTGCGTCACGATGCCGCCTTGCACCAATACCTCTGTCGGTGTCGTCGCGCTTGCCAGCCGATTCGGACGCTCCGCGGCTGTCCACGCGCTCGTATAGAGGTAGAGTGCGTTCGAATGGCTGTACTGGATATTCGATTCTGCCGCACTATAGGCCGCCTCATTCATGCCGGCAAGCGGAATAACCGTGCCGTCGGCCGAGACGACCTTCCCTTCGAACGTGAATCGATCCACAAGCGGCACCCTGTCGGCCGTCAGCCCGAACATGAACATGCCCGTCAACTGCCGCGGGCTCTTCGCCAGCGTGCCGCTTACGATTTGCGCCCCGAACGGTACCTGCTCCGCGCTCTGCGTATCAAAATAATCCGCATTCACCCCAGCAACTGCGCCTGTGTCTTTCACCATGGACGTCACCGATGCTTTGCTCGGCAATGTGCCGCCCTTGCCGTTCATGGCGTTCAGCGACACGTACGGATTCGTCAGGTCGATCTCGATAACGTGCACGTTCGAGACGGTCTGCACGCCGTCCTTCGCTGTCGTGACCCATTGATAATCGCGGCGTATGGCACCCGCGGTAATGATGTTCTCGCCCTTCGCAACGAGCGCCGGCGCAACATTGACTGCTCCATTCTCTGCTTGCTTCACTACCGCCGCTTTCTCGCCCGACGCATGGATGATTCCTGGCGTATGTGCCAGCGGCTGCAACAGCAGCGTGCCTCCGATCGTCAGCACGATCAGCTTTTTTGCCGTTCCGTATGCATTCTGCATGATGCCTATGATCTCTCCCATCTCTATCTATCTACTAACTATAGACTACAAGAGCGGGCGAAAAGTTACGGTTAATGAGAGGATATTAAGAGAAACAAAAACAGCCTATCATGGAGTTGATAGGCTGTCCTGCCTGATTCTCTTATTACGGTTATTCGCTAATGTAACCGACCGCGGTTAATAATCGGAGCAGCATTGCGGACGCTTCCGCCCGCGATGCAAGGGACCTCGGACTGAACAGGTCCGGCTTGACGCCTCTAAGCAGTCCATACTTTACTGCTGCAGCAGCGTCCGAGACGGCCCATGAAGAGATCTGCCCCCGATCTCGATACACGCGCAGTTCATTCTCGCTGTTCTTGGATGCGTAGCGGACGGGATCAATGGTCTGCATGGCACGCATCAGCATGACCGCCATTTGCTCGCGCGTAATATTGGCGTTGGGATCGAATGAAGCTGCAGAGATTCCTTTTACAATACCTGCTCGCACTGCAGCGCCGATGAATGCGGCGTTGTTGTGCTTACGTAAGTCTTTGAAGGCTGCCGCCGCTTCCAGATTCCCGGTCAGTCCCAGCCCTCTCGCAACGTACGCCGCGAACTCTCCGCGCGTAATCGGAGCATTCGGTTCGAACGTGTCCGCGGTCCGTCCGTCCATGATGAATTTCTGTGTTAATTGACCGATCGGCACTGCAGCCCAATGACCGTGGGTATCAGCGAATGCTCTGCTCCCTGTCACGCCTGCAAAGGCCCCAAATCCCTTGGTGAAAAAGAGAAGCTTGGATCGTCCTGCCTCGTGTTTGATCTTTGTCGGAATATAAGTCAGTCGACCTGATGCTGCATCGATATGCACCGTGGCCGTCGAATTCGCATTCAACTTCGAATCGACACCAGCCTCGACAGCAATATTCGATGTCAACTCGGGATGCGCCGTCTTGATGTTGCCGGATAGGTATGACATCGCTAGGTGAATCGGCTGAACGCTTATCTCAGCGTCATTGTCGTTGAGCTTGTTCGTAAGCTGAGGGGCAATGCCTCTTGCTGGTCCATCGAGTTCGATGAGCAGATGACCTTGTCCGCCATTCTCATGCATTCGATCAGTTAACCAGGCGTGATTCAATGAATCGAGCGGAACACGCAAAGTCAAGTCCTTATAATGAATTACGATCGCAGTCTTCGACGATCGCTTATTTGCGGCTTCAACTGTCGCAAGTGGGTACGCAACCAATGCAGCTGGTTCTGTATCCGGCACGGTGAATGTCACCTCGGATGTATGTGCATTCTTGTTATGGACGATATCGAACGCCGCATCAAGATTATCGGCATGAAGCGTATACACACCGGAATGTAACCCTGCAGGAGAGGTGCCGAACGTCCTGTGAGCGTATGAGGGGTCGATCGCTGCTACAGCAGCTGCTGCAGTCGATGATTGCTGTTCATTCCCACTATTCGTAATGGGAGTATCAGTTCCCGGCGTTTCTCCTCCGGTCGTACCACCATTACCATTTCCGGAGCTCCTGATGACTTTGTAATCCTTGAACGAATTTACGGCCATTCCGTCATTTGTCTCTAATGCGCCATACGATTTGTTATTGTAGCTGACCGTCAACTGGTCGTTCGCTTTAATTGCATCATATAAAGTTAAGATGACGGTGTTCGCTTTGGTCTTACCGTCTGTAATGCCCGTATATTTACCATTGACCCTCACCTGGAAGGCCCCATGCAATAGTAATGAGCTAAAGATCGGTTTATTAAAGGTAAGCTCCAGCTTGTTATCCACAAAGGAAGCCGAGATTAGGGATGCAGACTTTGATTGATTCACTGCAGGTGCATCGTAGAATAGGTCAACCGAATTCCCTGACGTATCCAGTAGAGGCGGTTGTCCCCCAGCATAACTCACGGTTACAATCGATTTCTCATCGATTGGTTTGTCGAGGTGGAACATGATCGCTCGCTGCGTAACATAGATCAAAGTTATAATTTGCGGAACTTGATCCGCACGGATGATGAATTGATAGGTTTCATATTTTGCCGACATATCGATATCTTTGTTAAATGACAGCGTGACGCTCCGACCGCTAGCCGTTATCGATTCAACCTCCGGTCGCGTCCAATCCGCTCCCATACTTATCGCGTATTCCACGAAGCCCATAACATACCTACCGTCCTTATCAGACAGTTGGTAATGTCCCCCGGGATAATAGGTGACTGCAACATGCTGCTTAGCCTCGACGCTGCCGCTTACGGTGAGCATGACTATTCTGTCGCCGCCCATAGCTGATTTCACTACGCGACTGCCGCCGTCTACAGTAACATAGAATTGCGTATAGGCATATGGATCGAGCGTCTGCAGCCCGCCGGCATCAAACTCTAAGGTGATCAGGAACGACTCCGCATCAGCGTTCATGCCAGCATAATAAGCTCTACTCAACTTAATTCCCTCTGAAGCAGATGCATATGGAGTGTTCCCTCCAAGCATGATGCACATAACCAACAGCAGACTAATAATCCCTTTTGCATATCGGGACACTGCGATTCCTCCTTTTCATACCCTTTACGTATCATTTCGGTATAGCAGCTATCCTGTGTTAGTATAAGCAGTAAAAAAGCCTGTTCCCCGAGTTGGAGAACAGGCTTCTCTGCATTACTGGTTACTGCATTGCTGCAGCTTTCAGCTTATCAGCTTTGTCAATGCGCTCCCATGGCAGATCGATATCCGTACGGCCAAAATGGCCATAGGCAGCTGTCTTGCCATAGATTGGGCGGCGGAGATCAAGCATCTTAATGATGCCTGCAGGGCGAAGGTCGAAATTGTTCGATATTACCTCGACCAGCTTCTCCTCGCTTACTTTGCCCGTACCATACGTATCGACATTAATCGATACTGGACTAGCTACGCCGATCGCGTAAGCGAGTTGGATTTCGCATTTATCCGCTAGACCCGCCGCTACGATGTTCTTCGCCACGTAACGTGCCGCATAGGCCGCTGAACGGTCAACCTTCGTCGGATCCTTGCCGGAGAACGCGCCGCCCCCATGACGTGCATAACCGCCGTACGTGTCAACGATAATCTTACGACCCGTCAGACCGGCATCCCCTTGCGGACCCCCGATAACGAAACGGCCAGTAGGGTTGATGTAATATTTGGTCTCGCTGTCTAGCCATTCTTCCGGAACAACCGGACGAATAACTTGCTCACGAATGTCGCGCTGAATTTGTTCAAGCGTTACTTCCTCCGCATGCTGTGTCGAAACGACGATAGCGTCAACGCGAACTGGCTTGCCGTCAACATATTCGATCGTCACTTGCGTCTTGCCGTCCGGACGGAGGTAATCAAGCGTTCCGTTCTTGCGAACTTCAGACAGTCGGCGGGAGATCCGATGTGCCAGTGCGATCGGAAGCGGCATTAGCTCAGGCGTCTCGTTCGCGGCAAAGCCGAACATCAGACCTTGGTCACCTGCTCCAATATCCTCGTTCTCCAACTGCACGTCCTTGCCTTCGCGCGTCTCAAGAGCAGCATTAACGCCTTGCGCGATATCTGCGGACTGCTCGTTAAGCGACGTGAGTACTGCACAGGTGCTTGAATCGAAGCCGTATTTGGCACGTGTGTAACCGATATCCTTGATCGTCCGGCGTACAATTGCCGGAATATCCACATAATCCGCGCTGCTGCTGATCTCTCCAATTACCAATACAAGACCTGTTGCCACGGATACTTCACACGCTACTCGTGCGTACGGATCTGCTTCCAGGAATGCATCAAGTACCGCATCAGAGATCTGATCGCATATTTTATCCGGATGTCCCTCCGTAACTGATTCCGATGTGAATAAATGCCGACCCTTCGTCGTCATCTCGCCTCAACCTCCTACAACCCTTATTATGATATGATGGCGCATGGCCTACACAAAAAATCAACCTTTTCCGTAGTGGAAAAGGTTGTTAGACAACTCTTCTAAGTTAAAATGATACCGGATATGTCGGTTGATGTCAATCCGTTACAGGCCTCTTAGCACCTGTTCGGCTTGTTGGATAAGCCGACGCGTGATCGCGCCGCCCACGGCACCGGCATCCCTTGTTGCCAGCGTGTCCCAATGTACGACACCGGTTGACCGCGAACTTCCGCCAAGTTCTCCGGCAAATTCCGAATGGATGTCGCCTGTTGAAGCACTCATTAGACCCAATTCAGCTGCGATCTCATATTTCATTTGATCTAACGCAGCTTTGCACTCCGGAACAACCTTCAGATTCGATCTGTTTCTAGCCACGCACAAGCACCTCCTAGTGGGATGTGCCTATAGTATGTGGAGGATGACAGGTCTCGAAGCGTATCACTTCTATGCAGACTGGGAAGAATACAGTCGAATCATCCGTTATTTCACTTCGTGAGAACCTCTTACCATCACAATGATCTGGCTGCCCGCCACCGACGGATCAGGCGCAATCCCACGCCCGACCCTAGGAGATACGATTAGGTGATTATTCGCGACCGCTTTGCCGTCCGTCAGATCCATACCTTCCGTCAAGTCGGAGATCCCGTCCTTATCGGCACTGAATGCAATAGCTTTGCCTGCACGAACGATGAATTCAGTTCCTTCTTCTGAAGCTACGAGAATCTTACCATAAGGAACCGTGACGATCTCTAGTGTCGTGCCTGTCGATCCGCCACCTGCGCTTTCAGCAATCTTCTGATCCACGTAGCTCTTCGTAACTACAGGGTCGTCAATCGAGCCCGGGTTTCCCGAGTCACCTGCTGCCTGACTCTTCATAGAAATCCCTATTCCGTATCCGACGCCGATAAACAAACAGAGCGCCACTAGGATTTTTAGTTTATTGCCCACAGCCATCCACACCTCATTCTCATTGCATCAATTGGAATGCCCCGAATCGTTTCGATCCAAGCAGCCTCTTGTGACCGTCAAGTTCATCATACACATTAAGAATATAGCCGCTATATACTAGAGTACCGATTTGTTCGCCACTCAGCGGTATGATGATTTTCTTATTATCACCGAGTACAAAACCATCGGAATTTTGTGTTTCTAGTTCCACGGATTTACCGTATGCATCCCGTCCGTTCGTAACTTCAACATACAGTTTCCGGCCGGATTCCATCACGTCGTAGGATGTATTTTTTGAAAGATTATACTCCAACTCCAATTTCAGTTCGCTTGATCCGCTAACCATTGCCAGCGACTTAAGAATGGATAAGTTATAAGGCTTCAGTTCGAATGCATCCAAGTTATCTTTCGGATCGTTTTGTTTTTTAGGCATATTCATGGACACTGCATTGATGAATCGGTCCGGCGTTTGTTCAGGCGTTGAATATTTCCCATCGGTGACTGCCTCGCCTATGATGAAACGAAGTGTTCCATCATGTGCTATCGTCTTGGGAATACGTGCCGACACGACAAGTTTTGCTTTCCCATTGGGCTTGACTGACGCTTTGACGTTCTGAACGGTTGCATCAATATATTGACCGTCTGCCGTGACAAGATACCCTTTCAATACCGGCAAAATATTATACCGAGATTCGTTATTCGTGTAAGTAAATTCTCCATAGAACAAATCTGTATCCTTGCCCTCATACACATAGGTGGATTCAAATTGCAACACAGCTTTTCTACCTGCATATTCTAGATCATAATTCATTATGTTTCGCGCTGGCGGTGCTTGAATACTCGTTGTTTTGAACAAACCGATCGTTTGCTTTGTCTGGTCATTCACCTGTTCTGTCAGGCTTAATGTAAGGTCATTGAATTCTTGGGTATACGGCACTTTTGTCGAAATAGCAAATGCTGTTGAATCAGATGGAGCAATCATGGATGAGTTACCAAGTGGTATGAGCTTTACATCTGCTTCATTTATTGTCAGACCATTTAATCGCAAAGCAGCAAAAATCTTCGGCACCGATTGAGAGGCTTTACCGATATTCTTCACTTCTACGATCGCATTAAGAATATCGTCGTTACCCCAAGGTAATCTTTCAGTTCTTTCGATGCTTATCTCATAGGTACCTCTCGTCGATCGATAAATTTTACTTGATACTGCATCTAACGCTTGACTACCCGATAGCTTGAATGCCGCGGCTACGTATTCAAGCGGGTTGCTTTCTTCTTTGGCTTTTCGGATGAGTAACGTTAGATTATCATCGGAGGATACCGGAACAGATGATGTTCCAATTAATTCTCTCTCAATGCCAGGAATCAGTTCAATCGCACCATCTGGAAAAGTAATGGGGTAGTGGGATCCCGATGCCGTGACGAGCTCGAAGTTGTATTTCGGCAGTGACAAAGCTTTTTTGTCCTTATTCGTCAATTTAAGCGTTAGCGTTACTTGATTTTGAGTGTCAGACATCTCCGAGTAAATATTCTCGACTTTTACATCCACTTTCGTCCCTTGCACTGACATTTCGGCAGTTTGATTTTGGGTAGTGAGAAACCCGCCCTGTGCATGCCACACCAAATTATAAATACCACGGGGAATTTCAAGCTTCGATTCAGCATCCACCTGTGCCATGATGACTTGAGTTCCATTCAAATCCAATCCCGATTGCGCAATTCCCCGCAGCGTCAGAATTTTCTTATCGCCAGCGTTAATCGTTCGTTCATTTGCGCTTAAGTCTGCATTCAGCGGAATGATTTGTCCTGACTTTGTCTTCATATAATATTTCAATTCTGGTATCACATAAGGGAAATTCCCGGCATTTTCGATGACAAAATCAGCTGTCACCTGTTTTTGTCCGTCAAATTGAAAAACAGTGCCTTTAGATAAGTATGTTTTCAATACTTCATTCCCCTTACGGATCATAAAGTAATGACTTGAAGGTACATAGTTAACATAGTTTTTCGTTACTCTCGTTTGACCGATTGCTCGAGTGTAATTCGGCATAGAGAAGTCCCACTTTACAAGCTTAAACACCAGATCCGTATAGTTAAGTTTCGGATCTACCTTCGCCAAGAATGTGAGCTCTTCCGTTGTCTTTGGAGCGATAATCGATTTCTTGTTAGGTGTAATCGATTGAATGGAGAACTTGGCCCCTGTGGCCGAATGCACTTCTATCCAATAATCCATAAAATCAAGTGATTGCGAATCGCCATTATAAACGTTTAATGTGAAGTATAAATTTTTGTCATTCGAGTCATACTGAAAGAAGACATCCTTCACAAGCACGTAGCTCTTACTGGAGATCATGAAAGTCTTCAGTTTCGTTCCCGTATAAGGCTTGAGTGCATTTGCCGTTGACGATGCCGCTGCAGCAGTCCCACTAACGCTGACCGTGGCGATAACAGGACTAAGAGCAAGGCTAACAGCCAAAATAGTCGTGCAGGTTATCTTAGACACGCTTTTCATTGAACAGGGTCTCCTTTTGGTTAGAATATTCCTACTAATATAGACGTAAGTCGAATGCTAAAAGTTTCGTTATCTATGGTTAAAGAAAAAGCCTGATTCCGAAGAATCAGGCTTAATCTTAAGCGATTGTTGAATTAAGCTTCTGCAACAACCTTAACCGTGAACGTAGCGCCGCTTGCTTTCGACGTGAACGTGATGCTGAAGCTGTCACCAGCCGTCAGCGTACCAAGTCCAACAGTTTCTGCGGAAGCGCCGTTGTTAGCGGTCGTACCATACGTCTTCGCGTCAACATCGTCGACTGCGGAGATCGTTGCGTAGAAGTCTTGCAGTTCAGCATCCGTCGTACCGGAGATGTCTACGCCGAATTGGTCTTTCACTTTAACCGTACCGAATACGTTAGCGATCGATACGTCAGCAACTGGACCTTTAACAACCAGGTTGGAACCTTTCAGGTTTCCGTTGTCTTTTTGCTCGAACGTCGTTGGAACGATTGCTGCGTCGGAAACCGTAACTTCCTTCGTGATGTTCTCGCCTGTTGCCAGGATCGTAACAACATAGGAAAGTTTTTGCTCGCCGCTGTTGAAGCCCGTCGTCACGCCCGTTGCATCCAATTTACCGCCAACATATGCCAGTGGAGCTTTAGGAGCAACCGTGTAAGCGGATTGTGGCAGCGTTACTTTGGAGCCGTCAGCTTTCACGCCTTCAACTTTAACGTCTACTGCATGACCAGCCTTGTTGCTCATCTTAGCGACGTCTGCAGCTGCGTAGCTGGAGATACCGTCTTTGTCAACAACGGAGAACGAGAAGTTCTCGATGCTCGAAATCACTTCGTCATCCGTTTCTGCGCTTGCATGGTCTGCTGCGCCAACGATTTTCACAAGCTCTACTTTAACGCGCTCGGAACCTTTAGCAGCAGCTGTCAACGTGATCTTGTCATCAGCAGTGTTCAGTACGCCAAAGCCCGTTACTGCGTCTGCATTGCCGTCAGCAGCGCTAACTTTTACGTAGTGCGATGCTACAGTGTCATTCAGGTTAAGATTGCGACCGTATTGGTCTTTCAGAACGACGTGCTTGTTCTCGAAATCGATCGTTGCGCCAACTGCCAGCGAAGAGTTGAGGTCTTTTACGCCCGTTACAGACGTTGCAACCAGTGCGTCTTCAATGTTCAGTTGAAGTTGCGAGATAACTGCAGTGTTCGTGATTTGAGCCGTCAGGAATACTGGACCTTTCGTGCCTGGTGCTTGGTACTCGATGAATGCTTCTTTCGTTGCATAATCTTGTCCAAGAGTCAGACCGGCGGACAGCGTCAGCTTACCGTTCAGATCGTTGTACTTCGTCAGTGCAGTGCCGTTTTGGTCAGCTGCGTTGAAAGGAATCTTCACTTTTTGACCAGTCGAGATTACTTGTGCCGGAGCGTTCAGTGCGAACGTCGTCAGCGATGCAGCTTTCTTAACCGGTACATCGATGGAATCGGACTTGCCGCCGAACAGCGTCGTAATGCGAACCGTGTTCGTGCCGTCGATAACGATCGGGCTTGCAGCCGGTTGAATCAGTGGCAGAGCAAGCTTGTCGTTGTTAGGACCGACATTGTCAACTGCTTGCGTCAGGTCAACCGTGAACAGCGCAGGGTTGGAAGCAACCGCGAATACGCCTCTCTTGAACTGATCAAGCGTTACTTTTTTGCCGTATTGGTCTTTCGCGTCTACCAGGACGAAGAACTTATTAGCTTCGAAGCCCGTTTGAAGCTCTTTTTTATCGGCATTCCAAAGTTCGATGATGTCTACGGAGTCAACCATAGCTTGTTGACCGACAGCAACTTGTTTCGTTGCCGTTACGCCATACGAAGTCAGGTTAAGGATCGCACTTACGTATACGGACTCGTTCAGCGCGAACGGTGTGCCCGTCGTCGTAAACGTGATTACGCCATTCGTTGCGTTGTTAGTAGCCGTCGTGTTAGCGCGACCGACTTGGAACGTCAGCGAACCGCCAGCCGTTTTCGTTACGTCCTCGTTGTAGTTGTTAACGAGTTTGTAGCCGATTGCCATTTCCGTGTATTTCGCCGTGCCATCTGGGTTCGTAGCGAGTGCTGCTTTGTCGCCAACGAATTGGATTTCCGTAACTTTCTCGTCGACAGCCGTGAATTCTGCTTTCACGTCTTCAGCTTCAACTTCGCTGATCGTAACGATCGTTGCGCCTGCTGCCAGTTTCGTGGAAAGCTCGATTACAGCGACTTTCTTGTCATCGGAGAACTTCGTGTCAACAACGTCACGCGTTACCACGCCGTTCTTAACTGCAAACTTAGCTTTTGCCGTGTCTACAGCTTTGCTGAACGTTACTTCGATTTTCTTAGCGCCTACAGCTTTAGCCACTGCAGTTGCTACCGTTACTTCATAACCAGGCAGACCAAGGATCGTGCCAAGCTTCTTGCCTTGACCAGCTACTTCAGTGTCAAGTGCCGTTACGATTGCAACGTACGTGTCACCGCGCTTAGCGTCAGCTTTAGCGTCTACGCCTTCAGCTACGATACCAGCTGCTACAGCCAGCTCAAGCGTCTTAGCATAGTTGTCGCCAGTCGTGTCAACGCCCAGTGCGCGAAGTACTACAGCGTAGAACTGTTGGTTCGTCAGCGTGTCGCCGAAGCCAAAGCTCGTCGCGGAGTTGCCTTCCATGAACTTGTTCTCAAGTGCCCAGGAAAGGAAACCGTCGTAGTATCCAGCTGGTACGTCAGCATAAGTGTGAGCTTTTGCTGCTTTTTCAGCTTCTGCTTCTTTGCCCAGCAAGCGGGACAGCAGAACAGCGAGGTCTTGGCGTTTCCAAGTAGCGTCTTCCATCAGGTCGCCGCTTTGGTCGCCTTTGATGACTTTGAGTTCTTGCAATTTTGCGCCAGCGTCGCTAGCAGTTGTTGCTGCAGCAGCTACGGAAGCAAACATGGAGAATACCATAGCGATTGCAACTAACAGAGATAAACTTTTCTTCATAACCTTTTTTTCTCCTCCTCTAATATGCTTCGGTTGTTGAGAGTTCTGATTGAAAATGTGATGGCTCGTTTCCCTCATCGGCCGATTCACCCCCTTCCCAGAGTAGAGCGCGATACATAATAATAATGTCTGCTGGCATGTCTAAACCCTTGTAAGAACATGTCGCAGAAACTCGAAAACGCTGGAAGAAAAATCTGGTAGATTCATTGCAACACTATAACATTATACAATGGGCGGAATCTACCGTAAAGAGAAAGTTGTGCGCCGAGCGCATCATTCGTCTCTCTTCCGCATCTCGTTTCGAGTGTCATGTAATTAAACGCATGGTTCTCGAAAAAGTTGCGAACTGCGGAAAAAAGTTTTGAAATCTTTTTGCGCTCGCCGACCGGCCTGCCGAAGCTACTCTCAGAAGCTTTCGTTCGCCGCTCACAGATATGAGTATAGCCCGAGTCGGCGCCTTAAGTCGATGCAAAAGATTTTCCATGCAAAATGCTATATCATCATGAGTACCATATGGCTGCATGTATGATGCAGACATAAGTAAAGGGACCGCGCGAAGCGTCCCCTTTACTTATTATATAGGATTTATACCAGCTTAGCCTTCTTCATAACGCGTACTGTAATGACCGCAGCATCGCCGCGCGTCAGATTCGAACGAGGATCGAAGCGGAATGTCGGTTTCTCTCCGCCGCTCGTCGTATTCGGAATCCCGGTAATGTAGCCGGCCTTTACGATCGCTTGAACCGAGCTGATCGAGTTCACGTCTTCGATGAGATTCGCATCCGTGAATGCCTTCTGGAGCGCAGCCTTGTCCTTATCGGTATTCTCGTTTCCTTTAAGTAAGTTCAGCGCCCGGGCAATCATGACCGCCGCTTGCTCGCGGGTGAGCGGATCCTGCGGCGAGAAGAGCCGCGGCGTTTTGCCTCTTACGATCCCTTTGCGCGCTGCCGTCTCGATATACCGGTAATCCCATAGCGTCCCTGGAATTTTGGCCATCGGGACGTCGATGAACGTCAGCTTGTTCACATCCTCATCGTAGTCCAGCTCGATGTTCGCCATCTTTACGAGCATTTGCGCGAATTCGCCGCGCGTAATGCTGTCATATGCGCCGAATTCATTTGGATCTTTCGCTTCCATAACGCCTCTTGATAGCAGCAGCTCCATAGGATCGCGTCCGTATCCATGGCTTACAATATCATTGTAACTATAATTGAGGGACATCACGGCATAGTAGCCGAAAGCATCGAAAGAAGCGGTGACGGTCTTTTTGTTCACGTCAACTTTTCCGCCGATATTCTCCCACGTCAGGCCATTCAGGCGCCAAATGCTCACGTTATTCGCTGTTACATTGCGGAGATCCGGATCATACTTCAACGTAATTTCTCCCCGCTGCGACGGCTCAAGCCAGAAACTCTTGTCGTTGACACGCGACATGAATGCCGGATAATCGGCGCCCGTCATGTAGGGATGCTCAGCCGGTACAGAAACATACTCGCCTGATACATTCTTCATGTAGCCTGCGTCAACCCAATATAGACTCGAGACCATCAGGTAATGGCTTAGCGGCGCTACACGCGATCTCATGACAGGGTTCTCAAGAATTTGCGTGATCGTGCCGTCAGTATTATACGATTTGACCGTACGCCCGTCGTTCTTATCGGCGATCCCGAACAGAATCTCTTGCGATTCGAACAGATCGGTATTGTTGTCAGGCATTCCCTTTACCCGTACTTGCTGAAGATACGTGTTTTTCGGGAAGGTGACCGACAGATCGCCGTTGAATACATTCATCTTGCTTTCAAGCGTCTGCCTGTACTGTGCCCCTACAGAGCTGTCCCCAGCGTAAGTGACCACGATCGTATCGTCGAATTTCGTCTTGCCGTCTTCACTCTGGTAGACCGTAAATTTGATCCGGTTGCTGCCGGGCTTAAGACCCGTATAGGTCATGCGGAAAATATCGTTCAGCCCTTTTGTCATTTCCTGCTTGCCGAGCACGATTTTGACCGCGCCAGGGGCCAGGATACTGATATTCAAGAAATTCTGGTTAACGAGCTTCTCCTTAGGCAGTTTCGGCGACAACACTTGATATTTCGGATTCTCGCGCGTGACGGTGATCGTCTCGGTCGCGCTGGCAGATCCTTTGATAACTTGGATCGTGAACGTTTTTGGACCCGTCTTTTCCAGGTCGGCTTTCATTCGCCAGTTCACGCCGCCTACATGCGTGAGATTCGCATTCGCTTGTGCCCATGGCGTGCCCGACGTGCTTTCTGCCATGGCGACTTGCTTACCATCGATCTTGACGATCAATTTCTCTGCATTCGTGATTTTAAACAATACGTCAACTTTCTCTTCGGTCGTCGAGTATTGCCGATCGCCCACATCAATGAAGAACGGATCAGGCGTTTCAGTCGTGATTGCGATATCGGTCGGATCCAGATCCCGTACAGGGTTGACCCAATTAATCGTTGGCACATCCGTCGAGAAGTAGTACACGGTTACCGTTGTCGAGATCGGGATACCGTTGGATATGGCGGTGAATGTCAGCGTGTTCGGACCTTCCACCATCGCCACGCCTGCGCGAACGGTGAATACCCCAGTTGCCGGATCAATGTAGAATATACCATCGTCCGTTATAGACACGTTCTTAGTCGTGCCGTTAAACGTGAGTTTCAATTCATCGTAGTCTGCCGGACTGAAGTTGATCAATCGTCCGCGAATCCCCTTCAGCGTCGCTTCACCAGGAATAGCCAAATTATGAAGATCCGCTGACTCGTCGAAAGCCGGCATGCCGTTCGCCAGATTCGTCAATCGAATGGATGGGATAGGCAAGTATTCCGCATTTCTCGACACGATATCGGTGTTGGCGCTTTCCGTGACCGAGAACCGCAGCGACTGCTTCCCTTGCGGGAGCTTCGTAATTTTAAAAACACGATAGGTTGTTGTGGTCGCCGGCGTGCCCGTTGTCACTGCATAGTCCAGGTCGCTCTTTGCCAGTTCTGCACTCGCTACCGTTGATCCCTCTAAGAACGCATTCATGTCGACGGTAACTGCAGGAGTTCCGCCGATCGATTTGCTTGTTTCTACTTGAACATAAATCGGGAGCGAAGGAACGTTCAACATCTGATCCACAGGAAAATCCGTTGTTGACGTTACAGAGTTAACCGTATCCCCGCCACTGTTCTCCACCACGCCTTGCAACAGCTTGATGCCTTTAATGTAAGCGAGCGATGTATTGAGGATTTTGAACTTCACTCTCGTATTGGTGGTAACTCCGCGCCAATTATCTTTAATATTAACCGCGTATTCGCCATTGGCACTCTTGCCTAATAGCTGATCGGTTGTGGCAAAGCTATAGATGACAATATTGCCCTGCGTACTGAACTTCGTAATCGTCGTTGCATCCTCTTCGTCATCGATCAAAGCACCTGCAGCGCTAACCATTTGGGCCGTAATCAACGGAGCGGCAGGTTCCGCCCCGCCTGGCAGTTGGAATGCGATTTTACCCGTTACAGCACCATCCGCCAAGGACGTCATCGAAGAGCCGTCGATTGCGGCACTTCCAACCCTTAGGTCGTATACAGTGGATGTACCGTCGAAATATACTAGCTTGCGTGTGACCTGATAGGTCTTCCCAGCATTCTCGGCTACGATCGTGAGCGTGTTGACGCCTTTTGTCAGGCCCAAATTCTCAGCCGAGAAGGACTCTCCTCCGCCGGAAAATGCTTTCTTGCCGTTAACTGTGACATCGATTGTGTTCTTCGCTTTAATGAGTATTACCGGCTGGAGAGGACCCGCAACTAACGGTTCACCGCCGTCAGGAATGATGCGTCCGTCCGACAAGCTAATCTCGGTAATGATCGGTACGTTGCCGAACAGCACATATGCCGCGCCGTCAACAACCGTCCCGGTAGCGTTACGGCCCGATACGGTGATGCGGTTCAAGCCCTCATACAATTGGACGCCCGTGAACATGAAGTCCTTGCCGCCGCTTATGATCGGCTGCGTACTGCCGTTGGATATCGCGTTGACGGTGCTGCCGACCAGTTGTTCAACCTTGTAGGTAATGCTGTCTGCGGCGACGCCCGTGAAAGAACCTTCAATATCGACAATCTGTGTCGAGATCTCGGTCGGATTCGATTCGCTTTCGCTAAAATGTTTAAAGGTAAAGAAAACGCCGGCTTCTGCCTTGTCCATCGGCCCCCACGGTACCATCGTCGCAATTAGCACGATGGCGAGCGAGAGGCTCATAAGCTTATTCCACATTCTTGCCACTTGTATTCCTCCTCATGTATGGTAACTGTTGCTTGTCCACTCTTGTCTACGCTACAACCCCGCGCGCTCACCCCTTCACATCTTCGACAAAATTCCCTGCTGCTTCTTTAGACGCATGCTTTTCCCAAAAGTTCCGTACATTTGTTATCGGCTGTCGAACGGCGAATCTTTAGTCTTATACACAACAAAAAGAGCCGAAATCCCTTACGGGACAACGGCTCTCGGGTTTTCCAAGAAAAATATCGGCCTACTTGCCGCGCGACTGCGTCTCTGGCTTCATGCGCATTCTGGCCAGGAAATTCAGGACCGGACGCTTCGTCTTGTCGACAATGCCGATGACCTCGGCACCGATCTGCAGGACGAACATCAGCACCGCGATGACGACGAACGTCACCCAGTTGGCGGCTTGCGACTGCACGACGACGGACTGCACGATCGCGCATGCGCCGAAGAAGGCAGCGATGCCGTAGATGATCAGGACCGTGCGGCGGTGACTGTAGCCCAGCTCGCGGAGGCAATGGTGCAGGTGACCCTTGTCCGGCGCGAAAATCGGTTTCTTGTTCACCATGCGGCGCACGATCGCGAAGAACGTGTCCGACAGCGGCACGCCGATAATGAGCAGCGGCGTTACGAACGAGACGACGGCGACCTGCTTGAAGCCCAGCATCGACAGCGTCGCAAGCGCGAAGCCGAGGAACAGCGATCCGGAATCGCCCATGAAGATCTTCGCCGGATGGAAGTTGAACACCAGGAATCCGATGACCCCGCCGAGCAGCAGCGCGCTGACGAGAATAACCGGCTCGGAGCCCATCAGGCTGGCCATGACGAGGATCGTGCCGATCGCGATGGCCGATACGCCGGCCGCGAGGCCGTCCAATCCGTCGATCAGGTTGATGGCGTTCGTGCAGCCGACGATCCAGAAGATCGTCAGCGGGATCGCGAGCCATTCCGCGACCGGCTGCATCGTGTCGCCGAACGGAATGTTCAGCAGGTTGATCTTGATGCCGAAACCGAATACGACGACGCAGGCTGCGGCGATCTGGCCTAACAGCTTCACCTTGGCCGACAGCTCGAAGCGGTCGTCCAAGGCGCCGATCAGCACGATAATCGTGCCGCCGACGAGCAGACCCTTGATCAGGTTCATATCATACGTATTAAGCAATCCTTCCGGGAGGAAAGGATACAGCAGCAAGAATCCAACGACGAATGCGGCGTAGATCGCGAGACCGCCCAAGCGAGGCATGATTCGCGTATGCACTTTGCGGGCATTCGGCTTGTCGATCGCGCCTACCTTGAATGCGAGCTTCTTGACCCAAGGGGTCATCATAAGCGCTATTAATAAAGCAATGGCAAATCCGAGTCCATAGTACACGCCAACTGGCATCTAGTCGACACTCCTTTTTTATCATAACGGATTGAATTATACTCCGTTCGATAAAGATTATCCAATGCCGTTTTCAACCGATTTTCACGGTTTTCACGACATTTTCATGAAGAAGAGGGCCGTTTTGCGATGTTTTCTCTCGCGCGAATGACTTTTAATGCGAATTTCGGCAGCGCAAGCATTCTTCCGGCGCGCGTCGGCTGCTTGAGCAGCCGGTACAACCACTCCATCCGCAGCTTCTGCATGGCGACCGGAGCGCGCTTCATCTTGCCCGCGATGATGTCCAGGCTGCCGCCTACGCCCATCATGACAGGCACGCCTAGCGCATCTTTATGGCGGCCGATCCACGGCTCCTGCGTCATCAAGTCGCGCGCGACGAATAACAGGTCAGGCGCTGCCTTGCGAATCTCCGCCACGACGGCTTCGTCCTCGTCGGGGCCGAAATAGCCGTTCCGGAAGCCCGCGAGCTTCACGAGCGGATAGCTCTCCTGCAGGTTCCGCGCGGCAGCCTCGATCGTCTCCTGGTTCGTGCCCAGCAGATAGACGGACCAGCGGCGGCGCTCGCCTTCGCGCATCAGCTCGTGCAGCAGGTCGAAGCCTGCCACCCGCTCCTGCACGGGATCGCCGACGTATTCCGATGCCCAGACGACGCCTGCGCCGTCCGGAACGACCAACTCGGCTTCCTCAAGCACGCGGTAATACGCGTCATGATCGAGCCCGGCCATCAGCATGATCGGGTTGCCGGTCACGACTTGCGACGGCTCGCGCCGCTCGATCACGCCGGCCAGGTAGTTGACCGTTTCCTTCATATTCATCTTGGAGAAATGGATGCCGAAGATCGGCACGGTCGGATAAGGCTTAGCAGTCGGTCTCATGGCAAACAATGTCACCTCGTATGATTTAGACGCAGGTCCGTCACGATATGTTGTGCAGGCAGCTGCGACGCTTCGCGGAGCAGTTCGATCGCGCCGCCGTGCTTCGCCTGCCACCCCGTCCTGCCGCCCTCGGCGAGCAGCGCTTCGGCGGCGTCCGCGAAGGCCTCGGCGGCAAGCGCCTCCGTGGTGCCGATCGGCTCAAGCTCGAGGCGGGCCAGGAATTGATCGATCTTCGGATCATAGGACAGGCCCAGCATCGGCACGCGGCGGTTCGCCGCGTAGATTAAAGCATGCAGGCGCATGCCGAACACGATGGCGCAGCGGTCGACCGCCAGCAGCATCTGCTGGGGGTCGTCCCCAGGCGCCAGCAGCTCGGCCGTGCTCGGGCCGATATCGCCGAGCCGTTCCATGACCGCCCGCGATGCATCGACATCGCCGCCGGGCGTATGGAACGGCAAGAAGCAGAGGCGCACCGGGCGCCGCCTAGCGAGAGCGGCCAGCGCTTCTGCGGCACGCGCCAGGTCGGCGCCGTCCTTGCGCCAATGGCGCAGGGATACGCCGACGATCGGCGTGCCGTCTGCAGAGACGGGAGCCGGGCTCGCGGACGACGAAGCTGCGCCGTTCGGCAACGGCAGCCCCATGACCGGGTCAGGCACGACCTCGACCCGGCCGGGCTTGACGCCGATCCGCGCAAGCAATGCGGCGGATTCGGCGTCCCGTACCGAGATATAGCGGCTCTTGTTCATGACGTCGCGAATAAGCGGGTCCATCCATCGGCGATTCACGGGGCCGATGCCTTGCGAGTATATATAAGTCGGCTTGCCCAGAAGCTGCGCCAGCTTGAGTACGCCTGTGTAATAAGGAATCGTCTTCGCCGAAGTCGCGTCCTGCAGCAAGCTTCCGCCGCCGCTGATGAGACCGTCGCAGCTGCGCAGCGCGCCGAGCAAGTCGGCCGGACGCATGCGATGCACGGCTTCGACTCCGTACATCCCGGTCGTCCCAGCCGGATCGCCCGACAGCACGACCGGCTGCACGTTCACGCCCTGCTTCGCGCCTTGAGCCTCCAGGGCGTTCAGAATCGACTTCAGCACCGCCTCGTCGCCGCTGTTATGGAAGCCGTAATAACCGGATACCGCTACGCGGACTGTCTTGCGGCCTTGCGATTGATCGACCATGCGCGCCATGCTCCTTCCCCGATCTGCCAGACAGCGATGAGCGCCAGCCCGACCAGGAAGCCAAGCCCCAGACCGAGCAGCACGCGGACGAACGAGATCGCGATCGGCGTATGAATATGCGCGAACGTGTCAACGATCGACAGCTGCCCCATCGCGGCCACGATCATGATTACCCAGGCTGCGCGGTAACGAAGCGCCAGGAACAAGCCGAGCAGGAACAACGGATGCGCCAGCATGAATTCCTTGAGCCGCGGACGCACCCCGAACGTGCTCTCCAGTACGTTGCGGAACAGCAGCTCCAACGAAGTCGCGGTGCCTGCATTGCCGGTCCGGGACAAGTAGTACATGCCCACGACGCCGAGCACAGCCGCAACGGCTACCCAGAGTACGGTAATCTGCAGGCGAAGCAGCTTGCGAAGCTGATCGACAGGCGACTTGCCTGTATAGAGGAACACGTAGAGCGCGACGAGTCCGAGCGGTGCCAAGTGCAAGAGGCTGACGCCGCGGAACTGCTGCAGCACCAAGCTGTACGTAATGTTCGTCAGCAGGCCGTACACGAATGCCGTGCCGAGCACGGACATCGCGGATGTGACGACGTACAGCCCGATTGCCGACACGAGCCTTTTGCCTGCAGGCATATCCGGGAACACCCACTTCCCGCCGAACAGCTTGTCCGACGCAGCGCCTGCCGCGGCAGCAGTTCGGCTGCCATCGTCAGCGCCTCCCCACTCGCCGCCGACAGACCTGCGATTACCCTCTGTATGCGCCCGTACGCGTCCGAACGCCCACAGCATCGCGAGCGTAGGCACCGCAATCGACGCGCCAAGCGCGAGCGCCTGCTCCAGCAGCGCCGCGTTCAAGACGAACAAGCCTGCGCTGCCTGCCAAGCCTAAGCCGAACACTGCCAGCGTCGACCACGGCAAGAACGCCCCGACGAGCAGCGCAATGATCGCGATCGCGCCAAGCGCCGTCACGGCTCGCAGCGCTTTTTGCCAGCCGGCGTACTCATAGTCGAACTTCACGGCGATGCCGGGCTCATAGCCGAAATCGGCCAACCTTTCCACCGCCCCCTGATCCTTCGACGTGCCTGCCAGCGCATCCTTGATGTTCGAGAGCGGGTGCACGACCGCCCCTTTCGTCACGCTCCGGAGCGGAGCGCCGTTAATGTAGAACAATCGAATGTTGCGATCCTTCGCAGCCAGCAGGAAGCGATCCGCGATGGCTGCAGGACTCATCGACGCCGCATCGCCCTCGGAAAGCGAGTACAGGCGCGCGACATCGTAATCCGTATCGTAAGCAAGACGGTTCAGCCCGCCCTGCGGCACTTTCAAATTCTCGATCGCCGCGATTCCGATGCCGTATTCGCGCAGCAGCGAGGCAAAGTGATCCAGGCTCTTCAATTCCCCGCGGTCGCTGAAGCCCTTCGCGTTATCCCCTTCGAACAGGATTCGCGTAACGCCCAGCTCCGCGAACCGCTGGAACAACGCTTCCGTCTCCTCCGCGTCGTACGGACGTCTGTAGTCCGACAGCCGCGGCATGATGTGGAACCCCTCTGCGGCCAGTTGCTCGAGCGCCAGCGGATCGGGCAGCATCGACTTCACGAGCGCATTCTCGACCGGCGTCTCCAGCACGAATCCGTCACGGCCGCCGTACGACCACTCGCGCACCGCGATGCCGTCTCTCTCGAACGTGCTTGCGATGAGCGGCGCAATCGCGCTGCGCGACGCTTCGTCCGCGAACAGCACATAAGCGAAATTCTCGTTCAGCGGTGCCGGCTCGCCTTGCAGCGAAGCTGCCTGCGCTGAGTTATAGAGGGTCAGGCGTCCCGCCCAGCTCAACTCCTCGAATGTGCTCTCGAACACCGCCATCGTCGTGACGCCGGCTTCCTTAAGTTCCTTCAGCTGCTCCGCCACGAACTGCTGCGGGTGCGCCTGATACGCGCCGATCATGAGCAGATCGCGGTAGTCGAACACGTATTCCACCTCGGTCGAGGTGCCTTCCATGCCATGTCGGGCGAAGCCCAGCGGCAATGCCGCAAGGACGCCGAGAGCCGTTAAGGCCCAGAGCAATGTCCGGGCCATTCGATTCAACTTCTTGTATGCAGTTAGCAAGCTGTCCACTCCTTAGCTTCGGTTATCCACGCGTGCCATTACATCTTGGGCAAGCTTCGTAATGGCGGCGGACGCCTCCGCCTGCGAACCGCCTCTCACGGCGAAATACACTTTAATCTTCGGCTCCGTCCCCGATGGACGCAGGCAGAACCACGAGCCGTCCTCGAGCAGGAACTTCAGCACGTTCTCCGGCGGCAATCCGTCCAGCCCCGGCAAGTAGTCGAGCATCTTAGACACCCGCACGCCAGCGATCTCGGCAGGCGGCGCGCTGCGCCAATCGTCCATGATCCCGGCAATCTGACGGACGCCGTCGATCCCTTTGAGCGTACGCGACTCCAAATGTTCGAGGTACGTGCCGAACTGCGCGTACAGCTCCTGCAGCACTTCGTACAGCGTCTTGCCTTGGCTCTTATAGTAAGCGGCCGCTTCGGCGATCAAGAGCGATGCGACGACCGCATCCTTGTCGCGGGCATACGTCCCCGCCAAGTATCCGTAGCTTTCCTCGTAGCCGAACAAGTAAGCATGCGCGCCGGTGCGCTCGTATTCCGACATTTTCTCGCCGATATACTTGAAGCCGGTCAGCGTGTTGACGACCTCTGCCCCGTAGCTGCGGGCAATGTCGGCCCCCATCTCGCTCGTCACGATCGTCTTGACGACGACGCCGTTCGCCGGCAGCTCGCCGCGTTCCTTCATGGCGCCGAGCAAGTAGTTCACCATGATCGCGCCCGACTGGTTGCCCGTGAGCACGATATATTCGCCGCTGCCGTTTTTGACGACAGCGCCCATGCGATCGCAGTCCGGATCCGTGCCGAGCACGAGATCCGCGTTCCGCTTCTTCGCCAGTTCCAGCGCAAGCGCAAAAGCATCCCGCTCCTCCGGATTCGGCGACTTCACCGTCGAGAAGTAGCCGTCCGGAAGCTCCTGCTCCGGCACGACGCTGACATTCCCGAAACCGGCCTGCCGAAGCACGTTCTGCACCGGCACGTTGCCGGCGCCGTGCAGCGGCGTGAATACGACGGACAACGCGTCGCCCGCTCCGCCGCGAATCAGCTCCGGCCGCTGCGACTGCGCGACGACCGTGTCGACATAGGCTTGGTCCTCGGCTTCGCCCAGCCACTTGAGCAAGCCGGCCGCCTCGGCCGCCGCACGGTCCATGCGACGCACCTCGGCGAAGTTTGCGATGCCTTGGATCCGTTCGATGACCCGCTCGGCATCGGCCGGCACGAGCTGTCCGCCGTCTGCGCCATACACTTTGTACCCGTTATACTCCGGCGGATTATGGCTTGCCGTCACGACGATGCCGCCGGTCGCGCCCAACGCGCGGACGGCGTACGACAGCTGCGGCGTCGGGCGCAGGCTCGGCCAGAGGTAAGCCGTAATGCCGTTCGCCGCAAGCACCGTGGCCGCGACGAGCGAGAACTCCGGCGACTGGTTGCGCGAGTCGTGCGCAATGACGACCGACGGCTTCGCATCGCGGCTGAGCAGCCAGTTCGCCAGCCCCTGGGTCGCCTTGCCGACCGTATAGGCATTCATCCGGTTCGTGCCGGCGCCCATCACGCCGCGCAAGCCGCCCGTACCGAACTGCAGGTCACGGTAGAAGCGGTCGACGATTTCCTTCTCGTCTCCCTCGATCGAGGCTAGCTCCGCTTTGGTTGACTCATCGATGCTCGGATCCTCTATCCACCCCCGATACTTTATTACCGCATCCTCATGCATTGTCGTCATTAATATCTCCATCTCCTTTATCTCCACATGATCTATGTATGTAGCACGGTTTCCATTTCCAAAAAGACCGGTTGTCAACGCCTCAAGTGTTTCCGAAGGAAACACACATCGGAAGCATACGCTTAGGTTGGACGATGGTAGCAATTGAGGAGCGGAGCGTAGGCAGACCTACGTGAGCACCGGAAATTGCGCCAGCGTTCAAGATTCGAAGCCGAATACGCTCCGAAGCATAAGCATCGCGATCACAACCGGTCACTGCAGCGCGAACATGATTTCGCCTTCGCAGACGACCTTATCGCCAACCTTCGCTACTGCCTGCCCCTTGCCGATCATGCCCTTCAGGCGCGTGATCTCCACCGACAGCGTCAGCGTATCGCCAGGCACGACCTGCCCGCGGAACCGCCAGTTATCGATGCCCGCGAACATCGCGATTTTGCCCCGGTTGGCCTCCACCATCAAGATCGCCACCGCGCCGACCTGCGCCAGCGCCTCGACGATCAATACGCCGGGCATCACCGGAAATTCCGGAAAATGTCCCGCGAAAAACGGTTCGTTCATCGTGACGTTTTTCAGTCCTACCGCCTTCACGCCGGCCTCTGCTTCCAGGATCCGGTCAATCAGCAAGAACGGATGGCGATGCGGGATAATCGCTTGAATCTGCTTAATATCCATCATAAGGTTCGTATACTCCTTCGCATGCTTAGTATAAAACAGCTGCATTCCAGAAACGATAATACCATCCTTTGCGAAAACTGCAGTTCGCAAAGGTTGAGATAAGGGAGCTTGCTGCATCGGAATCTGAAGCATTCCGACCTGCAGCAAGCTTCTTTTCTACCTTGCGCCGACGTTCCGGTTCAGTGCCGCGAACTTCATGATATACATGAATGAAGTGACGAACGAGAAGCCGATCGCCAGCCACAGCACGCCGATGCCGTAAGGCAGCTCCAAGAAGATGAAGAGCAGCGCGACGTAGAACAGCACCGTCGTCAGCTTCCCCATCCAGTTCGCCTGCACCGTCTTCATCCCCTTAAAATGAAAGAACGCCGACCCGGCGATCATGCCGAGATCTCTGAAGAACAGCAGCGCCGCCGCGCTCCAAGGAATAATGCCTGTAGCGAGCAGCGACACGACGACCGCGATGAGCATCGACTTGTCCGCCAGCGGATCCAGCATGGCGCCGACTGCCGTCGTCAATCCGCGCGACCGCGCAATATAGCCGTCGAGAATATCTGTCAGACCTGCGGCGGTAATGACGAGGAACGCCGATATCATATGCCCGTTCGCGAATACGATCACGTACACAGGAATGAGCAAGAATCGCAGTACGGTAAGCATATTCGGCAGATTCAACGTCTCCCCTCCCCCTTTTTTCTATCTGTTGGTGAGACTGCCGTTTCCAAGTTCCCCACCCATTATACCTCTACCTTTTGAAAAAAAAAACTATCGCAGGCGCGCAACCATTCCCCCGTCACGATCGTCTATCATTCGACAGCAGCAGGCATAATTTGCTAACGACTCTTCATTATTATGCCATCCGAGCCGTTAATTATAGTGCACATTCATCAAGCCAGCTTGTACGCTGCGTAGCGACACTTCGTGATCACAAGCAGGCACTTACGCAAGGAGGAACTTATGTTGAACTATTCTGCTGCTACCCGCCGCATGACGCTGCCGAGGACATGGATCGCGCTCTTACTGGCGATGGCGCTCCTCATCGCCCCTATGGGCGCAGCAGCCGCGGAAGAGACCGTTACATCGATCTATTACGAATCCGGAAGTTCCGCCATGTCGCTGTATGTCGGAGAGGACGATCAGCTTCGCGTATGGGCGAACTTATCTGGCTCGACATCGTCCAAGGATGTCACCCTTGATGCAGCATGGACGACCTCGAACAGCCAGGTTGTCAAGGTCGATAAGGGACTCATCACCGCTGTCGGTGCCGGCTATGCCGACATTACGGCCAAATACAAGACAGCCAGCCCGGTGACCGTTCGCGTGACGGTTACCTACGAATACGACAAAGTCGAGATCGCGCTGTCCCCCAGCACGACGCCTGCAACCGGCTCGATCGACGCACAGCTTG
Source organism: Bacillota bacterium (assembly GCA_023433615.1). Taxonomy (GTDB): domain Bacteria; phylum Bacillota; class Bacilli; order Paenibacillales; family Paenibacillaceae; genus Paenibacillus_I. The sequence goes on from JAEZCJ010000107.1 coordinate 29,658, forward strand.
GCACGTCGCCGGTACTCACGGCACGAGCTTACAAGGGCGGCGCCGATATCGATGTGACGAACGACGCCGCTTGGTCATCGTCCAACGTGAACATCGCTACCGTCGAAGACGGAACGATCACGCTGATCGGGACAGGCACCGTGACCATATTGGCGAAATATAAGGGCAAATCCGACAGCGTCACCCTGAACGTGACGTCTCCTTATAAGTCGTTGACGCTAACGCCTTCCGGATTAATGGAATTGAAGGTCGGCGGCGATGAGGAGGAACTGGCTGCAAGCGTCGAACGCAAGACAGGCGGCAGCGAGTCCGTAACGAACTCGGCGACATGGCGCACAGCCAATGCCGCGATCGCAACCGTCGAGAAAGGCGTCGTGACGCCTGTCGGCGCCGGCACGACGACCATCACGGCATCCTATCTCGGCGTCACGAAGTCGGTGCAAGTCGTTGTGCACCCCTCGCACCAAGCAATGAATATTTCCGAGAAGAAGCCGGTTCATCTGGTCGTCTCTGAATCGCCTAAGCAATTGACGGCCACCGTGTCCGACAATGCTGTCATGACGCCGTTCGACGTTACGGCAACGGCGGAGTGGGAGTCCTCCAATCCGTATGTGGCTACCGTATCGAACACAGGATTGGTCACCCCTAAGGCAGTAGGCACCGCTAAGATTACAGCATCCTATAAGGGCTTGTCCCGTTCCGTGACCTTCAACGTCTATCCGAGCATCACGAAGGTCGAGATTACGGAAGAGGCGATCGACGGCTTCATCGGGGGCAAGGGCGATCTGCCGCCGGTAGACGGCACCTCGCTCGCCGATGAAGTCGCGGATATCTCGGACCTCGTCGTCTGGACGACCAGCGACAGCGAGATCGTCGCGATCGAGGATGGCAAGTGGGTCGCCAAGAAAATCGGCGAAGCGACATTGACGGCTACCGTTCGCTCGAAGAGCGATACCGTCAAGATCATCATCCACCAGAAGCCGCTTGCCCTGCTGACCGAAATCACCGATATCAGCATCGTGGTCGGCAAGACGGCGAAGCTTCCGGATCTCACGATGCTGTACGAGAACGGCGATGAAGACAAAGACGTGGATACCAAGGTCAAGTGGACCGCCTCCTCGCCTAACGTCTTGATTACAGGCGACGAAATCAAGGGATTGCTTGCTTCTAAGGTCAACCTGACCGCCGCTTACCTTGGCAAGACCGTCACCGTCCGCGTCTCGGTAGAGGAAGAGATCGTCAAGCTGGTCGCGGATCCGACTTCGCTTCTCCTCAATCCCGGCAAGTCCAAGTCGATCAAGGTCACCGGATTCTATAAGAACGGCAAGAAAATCTCGCTCGGCTCCAAAATGAACTGGACATTCTCGAATGAAGAGATCGCCAGCCTAAAGAGCAGCAATTCGCTGAAGGCCATCGCCGAAGGCAGCGGAACGCTGAAGGGCTCCTATCAGGGCAAGACGATCGAAATTCCGGTGGTCGTCAAAGCCAAGCTGAAGAAATTGACGGCGTCTGAGTCATCGCTGAAGCTGTCTCCAGGCAGCAAGAAGACAGTCGTCTTGACGGCCGAATACGAGGGGGGACGCCTGACGACCGTCACGAGCGGCGCAGTATGGACGACCTCGAAGGCGCAGGTTGCCGTCGTGGCTGCCGACGGCACCATTACGGCAGTAGGCAAGGGCAGCGCCAGCATTAAGGCAAGCTACGAAGGCAAGAGCGTGACCGTTCGCGTCAGCGTGAAATAGCGGGGTACGAAGAACAGAGGGGCCATCCGAATGGATGGCCCCTCTGTTCTGTTTCTCTCATTACTACGACTCCGAGAAAATCAAGTCATACATATGCTTCCACGTCTCAAGCTCCCACACATCGTCTTCCGGCGACTTGCCTAGCACGACGTACCCGACGTACAGGCCGCCGATGAGCGCCGCGATGAGCAGAACGGGCACGATCGCCGCGCGAAGCGTCCACAGCAGCGCACGTAGCGCGAATGGCCGCTGCTTGCGCGGTTTTACGCCGTCCGATTCAGAGCTTGTCCGTTTCGGCTGCTCGCCGGAAGCCTGGTTCTCGGCTGCCGTCGAACGCTTGCCGAGCGTGCTTGGCTCGCTTGCCGTCTTCATTCGATCATCCTGTTCCATTACGCGCGCAAACCATTCGCCATGCCCATCATCTGGTCGCTGGAGGACAGCGCGCGCGCACTCATTTGATAAGCTCGTTGCACGATCATCAGGTCGGACATTTCCTTGCCGATCTCGACGTTCGACTGCTCGATGAATCCTTGCATCAAGCGCAGGTTATTGCCTTGATCCGGCTGCACATTGCGCACGACTTCCGCAACGTCCAGGCCATCCGCCACCACGAACAGATTGTCTGCAGTAGGCGACAATACGCTCGGCTTAATCGGCTCAACCAGCTTCAGCCGGCCCAGCCCGACCACGTCGCTCTCGTCAAGCGAGATGCCCTGCAGATTGCCGAACGCATCGACTCGCAGCGTATAGCCCTCCGGTATGATGACCCGACCTTCTTGCCCTTCGGCATTCACCGCAATGATCGGGTACCCGTCCGGGTTCGTCAATACCGCCTCGCCGTTCTCGTTCAGCGTCGGCTGGAAGGCGCCGCTGCGCGTATACGCGCGGTTGCCCTGGCCGTCGATCTGCACCTCGAACAGCGCGCTGCCTTGGATCGCGAGATCGTATTCGTTCTCGGTCGGCTGGATCGGGCCTTGCGACAGATCCGGCTGAATGAGCACCATGCGCGAGCCCCAGCCGACGTTGAAGCCGAGCGGCGTCAGTCGCACAGGCTGCTCGAACGCCTGTTCCTGCTGTTTCATATTCGTCAGCAAGTCCTCGAAAGAGGCATCCTTGCGCTTATATCCGACTGTGTTCACGTTCGCGATATTGTCGGCGAGCAAGTCCAGTTTTTGCTGGAGTCCGCCCATCGATACCATCGCGTTAATCATTGAGCTGTTCATCGAACCGCCCCTTTCGATTAGACTCGGCCGACCTCGTTAACGGCCTTTTCCAAGCTCTTATCATAGTATTGTACCATTTTTTGGTTCGATTCGTAAGCCCTAAGCGCAGACATGAGATCGACCATCGCTTGGGTAGCATCGACGTTCGAGCGCTCGATGAAGCCTTGACGCACTTCGAAGCGGTCATTCGCTTCTACAAGCTGAACCAGGTTGTTCTCGCCCTCGAGACGGAACTTGCCGTTCCCCTCATTAATCAGCTTGTTCGGATTCTCGATCCGCGAGATCTGGAGCTGCATGCCGGTATCGAGACCCGTCGCATTGTCGACGAAACGCTGCTCGCGCGTCAGCGAGAGCTGCTCAATGGCCGTACCAGGCGCGAATTGGATCGGAGCATCGTTCATTCCCAATACGAAGGAACCGTCCGACGTGACGAGGAAGCCTTCGTCGTTCAGCGTGAACGTACCGTCGCGGGAATAACGGACCTCGCCGTTGCGGTCCTCGACAGTGAAGAATGCCTGCGGCTGATATGTAATCTCCCCGTTCGGTGCGACGAACTTGCCGGATTCGTCGAAGGCCATGCCATCCACTTCAATGTCCGACATGATCGCGAAATCGGATAGCCGCCCCGTTGACGACAGGTCGCCCTGCTGGTGAGCCAATAAGCTCTCCTCTGCGAATACGCCAGTATTCAGTATGCCGATGCGCTTAGGCTTGTCCCCTTCGATCCCCGTCAGGTCAAGCAGCATATCGGGAAAAGAACGCGAGATCACGTTCACCTGCTTGAAGCCTGGCGTATTCACGTTCGAGATGTTGTTCGTCACCGTGTCATGGCGTCTCTGCTGCGTAATCATGCCCGCGGCAGCCGTATATAATCCCCGTAACATAACGTTCCCCCAGGTAATCAATTGTGATCACGAAGTATTTCTTCGGAGCATATTCGGCATCGAATCTTGAACGCTAGCGCACTTTCCGGTGCTCGCGTAGGTCTGCCTACAAGCATATGCTTCCGATGTACGTTTCCTACGGAAACGCTGGAGCTCCTCAATTGCTACTATCGTCCAACCTTCTCGGTGCTGACAATTGATTTTTCAGAATTACTAAGCTAGTAATACTAATACTTTCTTTTAGTCACCTTGTCCAGGTTGTCAAGCATGATCCCCGTCCCCTTGACAACGCAGTGCATCGGATCCTCAGCCACGAGCACGGGCACCTTCAGCTCCTCGGACATCAGCGTGTCCAGCCCGTCGAGCAGCGCGCCGCCGCCGGTCAGGATGACGCCGCGGTCGATAATGTCCGCCGACAGCTCCGGCGGCGTCCGTTCCAGCACGGACTTGGCAGCTTGTACAATGCTGGTGACGGAATCCCACAGCGCTTCGCGCACTTCTTCGGAGTGAATGCTGACGGTCTGCGGCAATCCGGACACCATATCCCGCCCGCGAATGTCCAGCGATTCGCGGCGTCCGTTCGGGTAGACGGTGCCGATGCGAATCTTGATCTCCTCGCTTGTCCGCTCGCCGATCAGCAGCTTGTACTTGTTCTTGATATATTTCATGATCTCCGCGTCGAACTTGTCCCCTGCGACCTTAATGGAAGAGGCGGTGACAATGTCGCCCATGGACAGGACCGCGACATCCGTCGTACCGCCGCCGATATCGACTACCATGTTGCCGCTGGGTTGAAAAATATCCATCCCGGCCCCAATGGCAGCCGCTTTCGGTTCCTCTTCCAAGAAGACCTCGCGGGCACCGCTTCGCTCTGCGGCTTCGCGAATTGCTTTTTGCTCGACGGAAGTAATGTTCGTCGGCGCGCAGATCAAGATGCGGGGACGGCTGTACCACTTGCGTCCGCCCACGCGATCGATGAACGCCTTGAGCATCATTTCCGTTATTTCGAAGTCGGCAATGACGCCGTCCCTAAGCGGCCGAATCGCCACGATATTGCCCGGCGTCCGTCCGACCATACGGTGTGCCTCTTCACCGACCGCCAAGACGCGCTTCGTGTCGCTCTCGATTGCCACGACCGAAGGCTCATCCAGTACGACGCCCCTCCCCTTCACATGTATGGATACGTTAGCCGTACCGAGGTCGATTCCGATGTCCTTGCTGAGCATAAGTCGTAAGTCCCCCAACGCCAATGAGATAACCCTGTCACGCCTTCCGACAGGCATAAATAACCTTAAGTCATTATTTTCGATGCCGAAGGCGAAAATCCTCTATTTTTGTAGAAAATATTCAACTCTTCGCTGCCGTCAGCACCTCGCGTTTCTTCCCTGTTGATTTTTTATATTTAATTTTCGTTGCTTCTCCTCCTCTCAAGTGCCGGATCGACTTGTGGTACTCGAGAATGTGCTTCACCTGATCCGCCAGATCAGGGTTGATTTCCGGTAAACGCTCGGTCAAATCCTTGTGTACCGTGCTCTTGGAAACACCGAATTCCTTGGCGATGGTCCGAACGGTGTTCTTCGTTTCCACGATGCACCGACCGATTTTTATCGTCCGTTCCTTGATGTAATCGTGCACGTTCCCGCCTCCCAACTCGAGATAGTTTGGTACATTATATGAGTGGAGCAGGTATATATTCTTTGTAGCCAAGCGTGACAAGCCCGATTGTACAAATATTTTCAGGGAAATAACGCCTAGGCGCCCCGAGAACGGCAAAAAAGCAGAGGGCGTCCCCCTGCTTTCCTGCGCCTTGCTTCCGCAATTACTGCTCGTCGAGCAGCACGTTCGGATTGATCGGCTTGCCGTCCTCGCGCACTTCGAAGTGCAGATGAACGCCGAGATCCTTCTCCAGCTCATTGCGGCCGGCCTTCGCGATGATCGTGCCTTGCTTCAC
>JAEZCJ010000117.1 GCA_023433615.1 Bacillota bacterium
ATTCTGCACTTGGATCAATCGGCCAGAGTCCAAACGGTCAATCCGCACGATAACCCGGACATGTATGAGCTTCTCCAGCTGTTTAAAGAAGCGACAGGCGTCCCGATTCTGTGCAACACGTCGCTCAACGATAAGAGCGAACCGATTATCAACAAGCTGGAAGAGGCCGTCAATTTTGCGCTCCGGAAGAAAATGAGGGTTGTGTATTTCAATAAGAAGCGCATCGAGCTCCAACGGTTCGAAGCCTACGAGGCATCGGCGCCGCAGCCGCGAATGGCAGACGCCTTCACGAGATCCAACAGATTGGTCATGCTGATCAAACGGCAGTTCAACCCGCATAATCTGAGCACCAAATACTTCAATCTGGCAACTGTGTATCCGGATGTGAAGCAGCTGCTGAAGGAAGGACGAGAGGAGGAGGCTAGGCAGTACCTTCTGCGAGAAGGCGAAGAATCGGGTCTTGTGAAGTATATTCACTACCGCATGTCGGAAGTCGGCAGCAGGTAGATCGAAACGGGGTGCATGATGAGAATTCTTGGATTAAGCGGGGGCCCGGATTTTCCCCATGAAGAGCTGTTTCATTCCAAACTCCTGAACTCGATCGTCCACGACTCCGCAGCTGTGTTGATCGAGGATGGCCGCGTAGTCGCGGCTTACGAGGAAGAGCGGCTGAACCGGATCAAGCATACGGGGAAATTCCCGTTCCAAGCCGTGAGAAGGTGCTTGGAATCCAGAGACCTTACGCTGAACGACATCGATAAAATCGTCTATTATTGCGCGGAGCCCGAGGTCAAGTTCGAGTCGATTGCCCATCGGAATCAATATCGCGCCTTCTCCTATCATCATCCGAAGCGCATGTTCGCGGAACGGCTTCAGCAGTTGTTCGGGACGCCATTCAGCGAAGATAACGTAGTGTTCGTGAATCATCATTACTGTCATGCTGCCAGTGCCTATTATATGTCCGGATTCGACGAGGCGCTCGTCGTCACGCTGGACGGCGCTTCGCCGGAGGGAGCGTCCGGCATGTTCCTCAGCGTGAAGGGGGATGATTGGCAGTCGCTGGATAAGCTGTCCAACGGGGATAGCTTAGGCGCCTTCTACACGCAGGTCATCGAATACCTGGGTTATACGTCTCATGATGAATATAAAGTGATGGGGCTGGCGCCATACGGGGATCCCGGGAAATTCAGAAGACTGTTCAGGAAAGCTTTCCGATTGCTTCCGGAGGGGAAGGTTCAATTCAATTCGGAATGGTACTTCGTCTTCATGGATTTCCTTCAGCCGCGGCTGAAGGGCGGACCGTTCACGCAAGAGCATCGGGACGTGGCAGCCGCGCTGCAGGAGACGCTGGAAACGATCGTCATGCATATGCTCTCCCACTATAGGCAGCTAACCGGGCATACGAAGCTCTGCTTGGCCGGGGGGGTCGCGCACAATTGCTCGATGAACGGCAAGCTTCTGTATGCCGGGCTGTTCGAGGAAATCTTCGTGCAGCCGGCAGCGCATGATGCAGGGAACGCGCTGGGGGGCGCATTATATGTCTCTCGGAAGACGAATCCCGCGCCGGAGCCGGAGCCGCTTCGTCACCTGTACTGGGGGACGGACGCGGGAGACAGCGAGCATATCGCAAGCGTCCTGCGTCAATGGGAGCCGTATATCGCATTCCGTAAATCGGAGAACGTCGTGGCAGAGACTGCGAAGCGGCTGGCAGAGGGTCTAGTCGTCGGCTGGGTCCAAGGCCGGGCGGAATTCGGTCCGCGCGCGCTCGGGAACCGCAGCATTCTGGCAGACCCGCGTCCTGCCGAGAATAAGCGAATCATCAACGAGATGGTCAAAAAGCGGGAGAGCTACCGACCGTTCGCGCCATCCGTGATGGAGGAATATATCGCCGATTATTACGTCATGCCCGATACGAAGGCGCCGCTGGCCTACATGAACTTCGTGCTTCAGACGCAAGCGGACAAGCAGCCGTTATTGGGGGCCGTTACGCACGTAGACGGAACGGCACGCGTCCAGAGCGTATCGCGAGCCGCGAACGAGCGTTACTGGGAGCTGATCGACGCGTTCCGCAAGCAGACCGGCGTGCCCATCCTGCTGAACACGTCCTTCAACAATAATGCCGAGCCGATCGTGGACTCCGCCAACGACGCGGTCGTCTCCTTCCTCACGACGAATATCGATTTGCTGGTCATCGGCGATTATTTGGTCGAGAAGAAGTTGGCGAAGTCCGATTACATCGGATTCGTGCCGCATTGGCCGGTCCATGCGGAATTGACCAAGGCTGTCGGCCATGAAGCGGACGGCAGTCTGGCCTTCCAGCACGAAATCCGGCTGCATTTTGGCGATCGATATAAGAAGGGCATCTCGGGTCAAATGTTCAAGCTCCTGGAATCGTCGGACGGCAAGCGCACGGTAGGGGAGCTGATTCAACAGCTGAACGTAGAGGAACAAGCGGTGGAAGGCATCGTAGACGAAATCGATGAGCTGTGGTCATCGAGACTCATTACGCTCGTTCCTTCTGTATCGTCCAAATAACGGATTCGGGAGAATCCTGACGGGAGGCTTCATCATGCTGGTGTTGGGACTTAACGGCGGAATGGAATATCCGCATGAAGACCTTAAGGTGTTCGATTTCGGCAGAATCGCGCATGACTCCGCCGCCGTGCTCGTCGAAGACGGCGTGGTCATCGCCGGATCGGAGGAAGAACGGCTGAATCGCGTGAAGCACACAGGCAAGGCGCCGGTGGAGGCCATTGAGCTGTGCTTGAAGAGACGTGGCATTACCTTCGCCGATATCGATAAGATCGTCATCACGACAAGAGAACAGGAATCGGATATGCTGGTCCGCGAAGATTACTTCAATCGGGATGCGGCTTACAAGAACACAAGAGATATGCTGGTCGACTTCATCTATAGGCATGACGGCACGGTATATGACCGCGACAACATCGCATTCGTCGATCATCATATCTGTCACGTCGCCAGCGCGCACCTCATGTCCGGCTTCGACCGCAGCTTGACGGTGACGTTCGACGGCGAATCCCGCGAAGGCTATGCGGGCTACATTGTCAGCGCCGAAGGCTCCGAGTTCAAGATTCTGGATCGGATCGCGAACGAGAACAGCTTGGGCGGGTTCTATATCGCGGTCATCCGGCTGCTCGGATATCATCCTCATGACGAGTATAAGGTAATGGGACTTGCGCCGTACGGCGACCCGAGCAAGTTCAGAAGGATGCTGAAGAAGGCCTATTCGCTCCTTCCCGAAGGCAAGTTCAAAATCAATTTCGCATGGGTATCGGCCCTATTCGATTATATGAGCCCCAGGAAGAAAGGGCAGGCCATCACCCAGGAGCATAAGGATCTGGCCGCTTCGCTTCAAGAAGCGCTGGAGACGATTGTCATGCATGTCTTGACGCATTATCAGCAGGTAACCGGACATACGAAGCTAAGCATGGCGGGCGGCGTGGCGCACAACTGTTCCATGAACGGAAAGATACTCTACGCGGGGCTCTTCGAGGAGGTATTCGTCCAGCCGGCTGCCCACGACGCGGGCAATGCGCTTGGGGGCGCGCTCTATGTGAGCCAGAAGCTTCAACCGGAGCGCCCGGCAGAGAAGCTGCGCGATCTGTATTGGGGCAAGGACATCCGGGAGAGCAGCCAACTGAGCTCCCTGCTCGCCCAATGGGAGCGATTCGTCAGCTTCCGCAGATCTGACGATATCGCCAAGGAAACGGCGAAGCTGATCGCTGACGGGGCGGTTATCGGATGGGTGCAGGGACGCTCGGAATTCGGTCCGCGGGCGCTTGGCAACCGCAGCATTCTGGCAGACCCGCGCCCGGCCGAGAACAAGAGCATCATTAACGAGATGGTCAAGAAGCGGGAGGGCTACCGTCCCTTTGCGCCGTCCGTTATGGAGGAATTCGTCGGGGATTACTACGTGATGCCCGCTACCTGCGCGAATTATTCCTTCATGAACTACGTGTTGATGACGAAGGAGGATAAGCAGCCGTTGCTTGGCGCGGTGACGCATGTCGACGGCACGGCCCGCATTCAGACCGTGTCCAAGCAGACGAATGAACGCTACTGGTCTTTGATTAACGCGTTCTATCAGCTGAGCGGCATTCCGATTCTGCTCAATACGTCCTTCAATAACAACGTTGAGCCGATCGTCGATACGGAAGAGGATGGGCTGGCCAGCTTCCTGACGACGAATATCCACTACCTGGTCATCGGCGATTATATCGTGGAGAAGAAAGCCGTCGCGTCGTCGGAATATCTGCACATGATCCCGACGCGGCTCATGAACGCAGAGCTGAAGAAGACGATCGGTTATTCAGCTGCGCGCGAGAAGCGGACGGTCCATGAGGTCAGGCTGCATTTCGGCAACAAATATCGCAAGGAAATCTCGGAGTCCGCGTTTCGGATCTTGGAGCTCGCTGACGGGGAGCGGCCGCTGGCGGAGCTTGCGGACCAGCTCGGCCTGACGGAACTGGTCAAGGAAGAGATCGCGGACGCATTCGTCGAGCTGTGGTCGCTGCGGCTCGTCAATCTCAGGCCGATCGAAAGGGTGCTCTCTTTCTCGGCTAAGGGGTGACCAAGACTTGAATAATCAGGTCAAGCTATTTGCCTTCCCGTTTGCCGGCGGCTCCTCGATGTCCTTCTACAAATGGAGGAAGCATCTGAATGCTTCCGTGCAATGGTTCCCGGTGGAATTAGCGGGACGCGGGACCAGACAGAAGGCACCGCTGTGCCAGTCGTTCGAGGAAATCGTGGAAGATGCCTATGGCCAAATTCGCGATCAAGTGCGCGACGGACCCTTCGCGTTCTTCGGTCATAGCATGGGGAGCTTGATCGCGTACGAAGTCGCATGCCTCATTCGTGAACGCCGGCAGCTCGAGCCTAAGCTGATGTTCCTCTCCGGCAGATGGGCACCGCATGTCACTAGGCATAATCTGGTCGATTCGAGCACGCCGGACGAGCTGCTGAAGGAGCGGCTGCTGGATCTCGGCGGCGCTACGGACGAATTGTTCGACAACAAGCAGCTTGCAGATCTGTTTATTCCGATTCTCAGGTCGGATTTCCGCCTGATGGAAGGGTATGCGTGCAAACCGAACATCCCGCCATTATCCGCGGCTATCCATGTATTGACGGGGACGAAGGATACGGACGTTAACCAGCGGGACTTAACGGAATGGAGCAAATATACGACCGGCGAATTTGCCATTCATAAATTCGCCGGCGGTCATTTCTTCATTAACGACAGCTTCGAATCGGTGCTCCAGCATGTGAATCGCGCGATCGATGGATTATACGTTCAAGGCGGCCAATTCTAGTTGATTTGAGGGATAGGTATGATAAGTTACCGTCGTTTGCAGGATGTGTTTACGGCCAGCAAAGAGACTGCCGATCGAGGCATAACCTTTATTGACGAGCTGGATCAGGAAAGGTACTTGGCTTACAGCGAATTGTATAAGCATGCCATGCAGACGCTTCATTGCTTGCAGTCGTTCGGCTTGACGCAGGGGGATGAGCTCCTCATTCAGCTGGAAGATAATCGCATGTTCCTGGAGGTGTTCTGGGCCTGTATCATGGGCGGCATTATTGCCGTCCCTGTTACGGCCTCCCATAACGATGAGACGAGATTAAAAGTTTACAAAGTCTGGGGGAAGCTTAAGAATCCTGCAATCATCGGCTTGGAAGGCCAGCTAGCCGGACTAGAGGCATACGGGCGCGACCGGCCTGAGCATCAAGCGGCAGCGGAACGAATGAAGCATCGAGGAATCGATAGGCATCGGCTGCAGTTAGGGGAAACGGCTGCTCCTGCGGCGGTCAACCCGGCGGACATTGCTTTCATTCAATTCTCATCCGGCTCGACGGGCGATCCCAAAGGCGTCGTGCTCACCCATCAGAACGTGGTCGCCAATATTCGCGCCTTGCAGCAGGCATGGTCGATCGACTCCTCGTGGCGCGTGTTAAGCTGGATGCCGTTAACGCATGATATGGGCCTTATTGCGATGGTCATTCTGCATACCTATACGCAAGCCCCGCAATTTATTATGCGAACCAACCTATTCATACGCAATCCGATCGCCTGGATCGATATCGCGAGCAAGCATCGCGTCAATCAATTGTTCAGTCCGAACTTCGGACTCAAGTATTTCTTAGCCTTCTATGAGGAAGAGCATAACTACCAATGGGACTTATCCGGTATCGAATATATTTGCAACGGGGCCGAGCCCATCTCGATCGAGTTGTGCGAACGGTTCATGGATCACTTAGCCAAGTACGGCCTGCGATTTTCCGCGATGAAAGCCGTGTACGGGCTTGCCGAAGGGACAGTAGGCGTATGCATGCCGCCGAATCATGAGCCTATCCGGCATGTCAGTCTGGACATGCGGTCATTGGGAGTCGGCCAGAAAGCGAGGCCGTTGCCGCGTAATGCCCCCGGCAGCTTCCTCTATGCCGACGTGGGCTATCCGGTCGCAAGCTGCGAGCTCAGAATCGTCGGCGCAGCGGGAGAATGCGTGGAAGAGGGAACGGTTGGCAGCATCGAGATTAGGGGAGCAAGCGTAACAAGCGGCTATTACCGAGCGCCGGAGCAAACCCGGCGAATCTTGAATCAGGAAGGCTGGCTGAATACCGGGGACCTTGGTTTCCTGCAGGACGGGAGACTCATCGTGATGGGCAGGCAGAAGGATGTTCTGATATTCAGCGGCCAGAATGTGTACGCGCATGACATTGAAAGAATCGCCGAGGAGGTAGACGGGGTCAAACCATCGAGTGCCGCGGCTTGCGGAGCGGCAAATGCTGCCCTTGAGGCAGAAACCTCCCTATTATTTCTTCGCTTCAGAAGCAAGGATATGGGCCAGTTCAGCAGACTCGCTGATCGCGTCAGACAGCATATTCATCACAAGATGGGCGTGCTAATCGATCATATTCTGCCGGTTGCCGCCATTCCCAAAACGACAAGCGGCAAAATACAACGTTATCAATTGGCTGAACGATATTTGAACGGTCGATTCGCGGCGCAAATTCAGCAGCTTGAGGCGATCAAGGCGCACAATCGGCTGGAAGAGGGCTTGGAGAGAACCGATCAAAAATTGCTGCGGATATGCCGCGAGCTGATCGATGACGAGTTCGGACCGTTCGATCATTTCGTTGAAGCCGGAGGGGATTCGTTGATTCTAACCCGAATCACGGACGAGTTGACCAAGCGCTACGGCATCGAAGTGGCTGTCGCCGCGCTCTTCAAATTTCCGACGATCTCCAAGCTTAGTGCCTTTATCGACCAGGGCGGCCAATGGGTGCTGCCATCGCTTCCGTTGCCTAGCGACTATTTCGCGGACAGCTTCCGCTCCTCTGCTGCATTCGTGATTGCGCTCGAATCGCAAGCGTGCCAAGTGCTAAGCGAATATGCGGATGCATCGGCCATCCAGCTGAAGGACGTCCTGCTCTCGTTGCTCTTCTACCTATTCAAGGAAGCGTCGGGAGAGACTCGCGTGAATCTGCTGGTCATACATGAACATGATCGAGTACGTCCATTGGAGCTCGACTTCGGCAGCTTGGAGACGCTGGAGGACTTGGTGAAGGCGCTAAGCAGCCGATTGAACGAGAAGTCGAGCATCGCATTCACGCTGGAGGAGCTTGACCATGTCGAGCCGGATGCCGGGCCGTCGCGCGCGAGTGTCCTTGTCATTCAACAGCCTGTACAGGCGCTGCTCCGGGCCCGCTTCTCGAAGGTCGATCTCGTCGTAGATTTCATGGAACGGGATGGAACGATGGAGTTGCTGTGCGAGACGCAAGCCCGGTTGAACGACCGCAAGGTGAAGGAACTGTTGACGCAATATCAGCTGCTTGTAATCGATATCGCGCAAAGCTTCGGCAGGGTTTCGGTCTGATTTCATGCAACAGTAGGGGGAAGAACATTGCTAATGAACAAGCTGAATTTATCTCAGATGCGTCTGAGAACCCAGGAGGACCGCTCCCCGGCGGCACTCAAGGAGGTGTCGAATCAGGAGATTGCCATTATCGGCATCCATGCTCACTTTCCGATGGCACGGGATAAGGACGCCTTTTGGCAGAACATTGTGAATGGCATTAGCTGCGTATCCGCTTTCCCTGCGAATAGGCGGCTGGATGCGGATCGATACCTGCGGTTTTCTAACAAGGGCGGGGAGCCCGTCGATTATTTGAACGGCTCCTTCTTGGATGACATCGATAAATTCGACTGTCATTTCTTCCATATTCCGCCTAAGGAAGCCAGCCTCATGAGCCCGCAGCAGCGTTTATTTCTGGAGACGGCCTGGAACGTGATCGAGGATGCGGGGTATGCCCCTTCGGCATTGCACGGAAGCAACGTCGGGGTATACGTCGGGCATATCGCGGACGTGGAAGGCTACCAGTACGGCGAGATGATTCGGGATACCGATCCTTCCGTGTTCTCCTCCGCCATGCCGGGCAATCTATCGTCCATTATCCCTAGCCGAATCTCCTACTTGCTTAATCTCAAGGGGCCAAGCCTGTCCGTGGATACGGCCTGTTCGTCCTCGCTTGTGGCGGTTGAGCTCGCATGCGAAGCGCTGCGGAGAGGCGATTGCGAGATGGCGATCGCCGGAGCCGTCCGCGTCAATCTGCTTCCCGTCGACGCCGCTCACGAGAAGCTGGGCATCGAGTCGACCGATGACGAGACGCGAGCATTCGATCAGGCGGCGGACGGCTCCGGAACGGGAGAAGGCGCCGCGGCCGTGCTCTTGAAGCCGCTGTACAAGGCCATTCGGGACGGCGATCCCATCTATTGCGTCATTAAAGGCAGCGCTACCAATCAGGATGGCGCTTCAATGGGCATCACCGCTCCGAATCCTGCCGCACAGACGGAGGTCATGATCAAGGCATGGAAAGCCGCCGGCATTGATCCCGCATCGCTGACGTACATCGAGACGCATGGCACGGGAACCAAGCTCGGCGACCCGATCGAAGCCGAAGGCATCCACAATGCTTTCGCGAAATTCACGACCAAAAAGCAGTTTTGCGCGATCGGTTCCGTAAAGACGAATATCGGACACTTGTACGATTGCGCGGGGCTGGCAGGGCTGATCAAGGCCGCGCTGGCGCTTACGCACCGGACGATTCCGCCGAGCCTTCATTTTAACCGGCCCAATAAGCATATTCCGTTCGTCGACTCCCCTTTCTACGTCAATGCCAAGTCCAAGGCGTGGGAGATCGAGGAAGGGCACAGACGCTGCGGCGTCAGCTCCTTCGGCCTGTCGGGAACGAACTGCCATATCGTGCTGGAAGAATATCCGGAATCGCCCCGTCGCGAGGCGGACCCGGAAGAAGCGCAATTGTTTCCTCTATCGGCCAAGACCGAAGCCGCGCTGCAATTGCAATTGCAGCAATTCGAGCGCTATCTGGCCAAGGGCGGCGGACCGGCCTTTCGGGATCTCTGCTATACCGCTTCCGTCGGACGCGATCACCATGCGGTACGGCTTGCCGTTCTCGCTCATGGCATCGAAGATCTTGGCATGAAGCTACGGCAACTGGTTGAGACGCCTCGGGGACAATTCGCTGCGCCATGGCTGATAGCCGACGACAGTCCGCAGGACAACGGCATGAATCAAGCAGCAGGGCAGTCGGAAGGGCATGCGCGTACGGAGGACTTGCTTGCAATCGGCAGGCAGTACGTAACCGGCAGCAAGATGGATTGGGAAGCGCTGTATTCCGGCACCTCCGCTAGAAAAGTAAATCTGCCGGGCTATGCATTCGATCGCGGCAGATGCTGGATCCAAATTCCGGAGAGCCGCCAGGAGAACGAACGTGACCCGTTGTTCTACGGGCTGGATTGGGTGGAAGAAGAACGCGAAGCGCAGCCTTCCGCTGTACTGCAAGGCGAAACCATGATGGTGATGGGGGAATGGACAGAACTGACTCAGGCGCTGCAGGACGAGGGCGTCCGCTGCATTCGGGTGGAGCGGGGCAATCGGTATGAGCAGCTTGGCCCGCTGCATTATCTGATCGGAGACAAGGGGGAAGATTACGAACAGCTTATTGCATCGATTAAACCGCTCGGCATGACGAGAATCATTCATCTATTCGCCTTCAGGAACGCTTGCGAAGGGAACGGATTCGAGGCGTTGCAGGAAACGCAGAACGTCGGCGTCTACAGTCTCTTTCATTTGACGCAGGCGCTGCTGAACCAGCGGGCCGGCAATCAGGTGGAGATCGTCGTCGTTGCAGACCAGGTGTATCAGGTGACTGGAACGGAGAAGGAGCTTAAGCCTGGGCATTCACCGATGTTCGGGTTGGGTAAAGTAATCGGCATCGAGTACCCCCATCTGGACTGCAGAGCGATCGACCTGGATGAAGGGGCTGGAACGCTGGATATTCTGCAGGAGTTATGCCGCCCGAAGCAAACCTACCAAATTGCGTTCCGGGACGGGAAGCGTTATGCGGAAAAGCTGAATGCCAAACGCCTCGACCAGGCCGATGGACAGCCGGTTGCGGTGAGAGAGGATGGCGTGTACGTCATCACGGGCGGCGCGGGCAATTTGGGTTTATTGACTGCGCAGCATCTAGCGTCCAAAGGGAAAGTACGCATCGCGCTGCTCAACCGGACTCCTTTTCCCGACGCGAAACAATGGGACGGCCTGCTGGCTGAGGACGGAGACGCAGAGCTGAAGGCCAAAATCGAAATGATGAAGGCCATGACGGCTTCAGGGGCAACGCTCGAACACATTGCGGTTGACGTCACTTCTTTGGACGATATGAACGATGTCATGAGCCGGCTCAGGCGGACGTATCGAACAATTAACGGAGTCATCCATGCCGCAGGAATTGCAGGCGCAGGGTTTCTCATTCGCAAGGATCGGGAAGCGTTCCGCCAAGTGATGGGGCCTAAGGTGCTGGGGAGCTGGATTCTCGATCAAGTGACGATGCAGGATGAGCTGGACTTCTTCGTCCTCTATTCATCCGGAGTCGCGATCAGCGGCGAAATGGGACAAAGCGATTATACGGCTGCGAACTGTTACCTGGATGCCTTCGCGGACTATCGCACCCGGCAAGGCAAGCCGACAACGTCGATCAACTGGGTCGTATGGGAAGGGGCGCGAATGGGGGAAGGCACCAGCCGGAAGATCGATGGGATCTTCAAAGCGCTGCGTGCATCCGAGGCGCTTCGCGCGCTGGATACGGTGCTCGCCCATTCGATCCCCCGCATTCTGGTCGGACAGCTGAATACGTTCGACCGCAAGGGGCTCGAGCTGTTCAGCAAGGAATCGACGGTGCACTTGCCGGATGAATTGCAGAGGCTTATATCCGCGGCCGCTCCTCAACCCGCTGTCGGCACGCCGGCTGCCCGCCATAGGGAGGCCGGAATCGGCAAGGGCATCTCCCAATCGCGGCCAGATGTCGAACAGACGTTGAGCCGGTTATTCTACGAGGTGCTTGGCTACGAAGAGATAAGCATTCACGACAGCTTCTTCGAGCTTGGCGGAGACTCCGTTCAGCTGCACCGGCTTCATCGGCTGGTCGATCGGGAGTTCGAAGGCAGAACCTCGATAGCCGACCTGTTCGCCTATTCATCCATAGCGAGGCTAGCCGGATTCCTGGCGCAATCCGAGCCCAAGGCGCAGACCGGGAGCGAGGCAGCTGCGGCGACATCGACCGCGGCGAAGGATGACATCGCGATCATCGGCATGTCCGCGCTGTTCCCCGGCGCTTCGGATCCGCAGCGATTCTGGGAAAATATCGAGAACGGAGTCGATTGCATCGGTCCCATTCCGGAAGATCGGCGAACGTATCTCGACCAGTATCTGGCATTCACCGGCCAAGACCGCGATGGCCATCCGGGTTATATCGATTGCGGCTATGTTGACGGTGCGGATGAATTCGATTATCGGTTCTTCAAGCTATCGCCCAAGGAAGCGAATTTAACCGACCCCTGCCAGCGCCTCTTCATGCAGACCGCCTGGAATGCCATCGAGGATGCGGGCTACGGAGGGGAGAAGCTGAGAGGCAGCCGCACCGGCATCTATATCGGCCATGCGAGCGTGATTCGGGATTCGTATCAGAAACTATTGACGGACATTGATCCGGTCATGATGTCGGATTCCGTCGTCGGCAATGTGTCCGCCATGATTCCGACGCGCATCGCGCATTTGCTGGACTTAAAGGGCCCTACGATGATTGTGGATACGGCATGCTCGTCGTCGTTAACCGCGGCGCACCTGGCCTGCAACGCGATTCGCAGCGGCGATTGCGACACTGCGCTGGTAGGCGGGATCAAGCTGTTCCTGCTGCCCTTCAATCATGACTACTACAAGATCGGGATCGAATCCAAGGATGGGAAGACGAGAGCGTTCGATGCGCATTCCGACGGGTCGGGCCTCGGAGAAGGCACGGCGGTCGTCGTGCTGAAATCGCTGAGCAAGGCGCTTGCGGACGGGGACCATATTCATGCCGTCATTAAAGGAAGCGCGCTCAATCAAGACGGGCAATCCATGGGGATAACCGCACCGAACCCTATAGCGCAGACGGATGTCATAATCCGAGCTTGGGAGAAGGCCGGCATCCATCCCGAATCGATCGCCTATATCGAGACCCATGGGACAGGCACGGAATTGGGCGACCCGATCGAAATCAGCGGACTCAAGCATGCTTTTGAACGCTACACGGACAAAAAACAGTTCTGCGCGATCGGCTCCGTGAAATCGAATATCGGGCATTTGAATGAAGGGGCCGGGATGGCCTCCATCATCAAGGCGGTCTTCGCGCTGAAAAATCGGGTCATACCGCCAAGCCTGTATTTCCAAACGCCGAATGCGAAAATCGACTTTAGCGGATCCCCGCTCTTCGTGAACGCAACGAAGCGTAAGTGGCAGCAAGAGCAAGCGGATCAGCCGATGCGATGCGCGATCAGCTCGTTCGGCCTCAGCGGAACGAACTGCCATATGGTCCTTGAGGAGTATAGGGCGCCGGCAGCCGCCGCGCCGATTGCGCCGTTGGATCCGAATTCCCCTTGGATCCTGACGTTATCGGCTGCTAGCAGAGGATCGCTGCAGCGGCTGGTGAAACGTTACGCCGCCGGAATGAGTGCCTTCTCCTCGGCTGCGATTGCTAGCATATGCTACACGGCTAACACGGGAAGAGGCCATTATCCGCATCGGCTGGCGCTGCAGATCACGGATCTGGACGATCTGCGGCAGAAGCTGAAGCTGTTGGCTTCGCAGCAGGATGCAGCTCCTCAGCCGTTAGAAGGAATCTTCGCCGGTACGCATCGTGTCGTCAGCGATTCCAGGAGCATAAGAGCGAGCGAAGACATTACGGAGAGCAGGAAGCGAGAGCTGACGAGCGAGGCGGAGGCAGCAGTCAGCCGCTATCTGGAGACGGCCGAGCTCGATTCGGACGCGATCTGCCGGTTGTACGTGCTGGGGGCGGATATTCCATGGGATCGCCTGTACGGCGGGCAGACTTACGTAAAAATGCCGCTGCCGGTCTATCCATTCGAAAAGTCGAAATGCTGGGTACAAATTCCGAAGCCGCAGCTAACGGCTGCCCCTGTGAATGAGGATAGAATAGCAAGTGCGATTGCAGCGTCGAAACCGATCGGCTATACGATGAGATGGGTCGAGCAGGAGAGGGCGGATGCGCCAGCAGCCGGCGGGAATGCCGGCGGCATCCTGCTCATCCAAGACGAGAGAGGCATCGCCGCTCAGTTGGCCGACAGGCTAAGGCGGCTCGGCAGGCAGGTTGAGACCGTGGATATGCCGCATTTCAACCGCGCGATCGATGATCTCGAGCAGGAAGCGGACATGATCCGGCAGCTGAAGGATACGCTCATGGGCTTCGCGGATGGCGGGCTTGCCCAGATCATTCATTGCGGGACGATTGCCCCAGTCGGCAAGTCGATCACGAGCTTCGAAGACCTGGAGAAGAGCCAGCAGAGAGGCGCGGCAGGCCTGCTGCTTCTTGTCAAAGCATGGTCGGCATGCGGCTTCTCGGATGAGACGGAATTGGTGCTGGTCTCCGAATGCGTGAACCGGGTAAGCGGCGCCGAGAGCAGGCTATGCCCGGAGAACGCATCGTTATTCGGGCTTGGACAGGTCATTCCGCGGGAGCATCCGACGCTGAAATGCCGGAGCATCGATATCGATCAGGAGACCGGAATCGACGAGCTGCTGTCCGAAATCGCAGTCGGGAGTCCTGCCCGATGCGCCGCATTCCGGGGCGGCGTGCGCTATGTCGAAATGTTCGATGCATGCAGCGAGTCAGAGCAGCTGCAGGGAATGCCTCCCGCGGTCGAGGAAGGCAGCGTCTACCTCATTACAGGCGGGCTGGGGGCAATCGGACTCGAGACGGCCAAGTGGCTTGCCGGCAAAGGGAACGTGAAGCTGGCCTTGGTCGGCCGGTCAATCATTCCCGAGCGAAGGCAATGGGACGCTATTCTTGCCAGCGCCGACGACCCGAAGACCTGCAGCATCATTCAAGCGGTCAGGGAGATCGAAGCGAAGGGGTCCAGCGTGCTGCTCTACAGCGCGGACGTTGCCAATCCGGATGAGACGGCCGGGCTGCTGGATGCGATTCGCCGCGAAGGCGCGATCAAGGGGATCGTCCATGGAGCGGGCATTGCCAGGACAGAGCCGATGATCGATAAGCCGCTTGGCGCGTTCGAGCAGGTCATGCGGGCGAAAGTATACGGCACTTGGCTGCTGGACCGCTTCACGCAGGAGGATAAACTGGATTTCTTCGTGATGTATTCTTCCGTCGCCACGATGTTCGAAACAGGCTATCAGAGCGATTATATAGCCGCGAATGCTTACTTGGATGCATTCGCGTCCCTGCCCTCCCATGACGGCCGGCGTAGGTTAACGGTCAATTGGACGACGTGGCGGGATATCGGGATGGCGGCTAATCAGAGCTTCCAGAGCGATACGATCTTCTTAACCGTCGATGCGGTTCGCGCAATGGGGCTGTTGGAGCAAGCTTGGGCCGGATCGTTGAATCGCATCCTGCTAGGCGAATTGAATGCGGAGAGCAAGATGGCGCTATGGCTGGACAATTATGCGGTTCTGTTGTCCGAACGGGTCATGGCAAGCTTGGAGCCGCTGCGAAGGAAGCACAAGGCAACGGCCTCACGAGCGGCAGGTCTGCAGCATTCGTCTCCGGTTAAGCTGCTTGGCGATGAGCAGCATGTGCGCGGCAAGGAGGTCATGACGGTAGCCGAAGCCTGCAAAGAGGTGTTAGGCGTCGCGGAAGTCGATCTCTACGAGAACTTCTTCGAGATGGGGGCGGACTCGCTAATCATCCGCCAAATCTACCAGAAGCTAAGCAAGCTGTATCCCGGCATGCTGATGGTTACGGATCTGTTCGAATACCCGACCGTTCACAAGCTGTCCGTGTACATCCAGAGCAAGCTGGAGACGCAAGAAGCAGCGGCAGGATTGGCAAATGACGCAGCCGCGAATCGCGGGAGCAGTGCCGAGGAGCGGCTGAACTGGATTTTCGAGAAGCTGGATGACGGAGAGCTGAATGTCGATGAAGCCCTCTCGAAACTAGGGAGCAAGAGGAGGTGAGGATATGGAACGCACGTATCGTTATTTGCTGAACAGCGTGAAGGACAAGAAGATCGAGAGGGAACTCGCGATCGAGCTCATCCAGATGCTTGAAGCGGAAGCAGCGGAAACGGTCGATATCGCGATCGTCGGGATGGCCGCCAAGCTGCCTGCCATATCGGATTTACAGGAATACTGGGAGGTCATCGAGAGCGGCATCGATTGCATTACGGAATTTCCCGATTCCAGGAGCCGGGATATTGCGCGGCATCTCCGCTTCAAGGGAGTACCGGAGGAAGAGATCCGTTACAACCGAAGCGCCTACCTGACCGAGATCGACAAGTTCGATTATAAGTTCTTCAAGCTGTCGCCCCGCGAAGCAGCCTTAATGGACCCTTCGCAGCGCTTGTTCCTGGAGACATGCTGGGAAGCGATCGAGAATGCCGGATATGGCGGGAGCAGGCTCGAAGGCAGCAGCACGGGCATCTATGCGGGCTTCGCCAGCAACCTGAGAGATTTGTACGCGAAGATGATTGAAGAAGCTGACCCCAACGGGCTGTCCATCGCCATGGTGGGGAATTTAACGGCAGTCATTCCGGGCAGAGTCAGCTATTTGCTGGATTTGAGAGGACCCAGCATGGTCATCGATACGGCCTGCTCCTCCTCGTTGGTAGCGATCGATATGGCATGCCAGGCGCTGCGCGGCGGCGTGTGCGGCATGGCGTTGGCAGGCGGCATCAACATTAACACGATGCCGCTGGACAAGGATTATCTTCAGACCGGGATCGAATCGACGGACGGCGTCTCCAGAGCGTTCGACGATCAGTCCGACGGATCCGGAATCGGCGAAGGGATCGGCGTGGTCGTGCTTAAGCCGCTTAAGGATGCACAGCGGGACAATGATCACGTCTATGCCGTTATCAAGGGATCCGCCACGAATCAGGACGGGCGATCCGCCGGCATTACGGCGCCGAATCCGCACGCGCAGAGCGCGGTCATTCTGAAGGCATGGGAGAATGCGGGAATCGATCCCGAGACGATCGCTTACATGGAGACGCACGGTACCGGCACGAATCTGGGAGACCCGATCGAGATTCAGGGGATTCAAGCGGCATTCCGCAAGCATACCGACAAGAAACAATTCTGCGCCGTAAGCTCGCTGAAGACCAATATCGGCCATCTGAGCGAAGCTGCCGGCATCACGAGCGTCATTAAAGCGGCATTGGCCTTGCAGCATAAGCGGATTCCGCCGTCCATTCATTTCGGGAAGCCGAATCGATCGATTCCGTTCGAGGAATCGCCGGTCTACGTCAACACGAAGCCGAGACATTGGGAAAAGGGCGACCATCCGAGAAGATGCGGGGTCAGCGCCTTCGGCATTAGCGGCACCAATTGCCATATCGTGCTGGAGGAGGCGCCGGAGCCTTCCGCCATCCTACCCGTCCAATCGGACGGTTCGCTGCTCGCGTTGTCCGCCAAGACGAAGCAAGCGCTCGAGACGCTGATCGGTCAATATGCGGGAGCGCTGCAGGCAAACCAAGAGCAGCGCTTGGACGATATTTGTTACACCGCCGGCACGGGCAGAGGCCATTACAGCCATCGGCTGGCCGTTCGATGCACCAGCACGCAAGATCTATTGCGCAAGCTGGAGGGCTTGCGGCTCGATGGATGGGATGCATCCGATCCGGATATCGTGTACGGCTATCATCGGCTCGCCGAGACGGCGAAGGAACAGGGCGATCTGCTGAAGGAAGACGCAGACCGGCTCTCGGAAGAGGCGCATCGGCTGGCATTGGCTGATCCGGTAGGTCCCGAGGGCCAGACGGCAAGGCTGCGGCAGCTCGCCAAGGCCTATGCGGCGGGAGCCGCAATGGATTGGGAGATTCTATACAGGGGGATAACGGCCAGGAAAGTTCCGCTCCCCGCTTACCCGTTCGAGAAAAGCAGGTGCTGGATCGAGCTTCCGGAGCAGCAGCAAGCGGCGGCGGAGGAGGACCGAGGCCATCTGTTCTACGGGATGAGCTGGAAGGCTGAGCCGCTGGAAGAGAGCGGCGAACCGGTCGAGATCGGAGAGGTACTGCTCGTCAGGCCGCCGGAGGGCTCGCCCTTTGTCCAAGACATCGCCGATCGGCTGAGCGCCCGAGGAATTCCCGTGATCGAGGTAACGATCGGGGAAGCATACGAACGTATCGATCCTTATCGTTATTCCATTGCCAACAAGGAGGAAGATTACGACCGGTTGCTGGCAGATACCAGCGGGAATCGAATTACCCATATCGTTCATCTATGCGGGCTATCGGGCCGGCAATCGTCCGATACGCTGGAGGAGCTCGAGCAGCAGCAGGATCTGGGCGTGTTCAACCTGGTCCGGTTAGCTAGAGCCGTAATGCGGACCGCACGGAAAAAGAAGCTGTACATGCTGTTGTTCAGTTCCTTCCTCCACGCCATCACCCGGAAGGAACCGTCGATTCGCCCGGAGACCGCGCCGTTCATCGGATTAGGGAAAGTGATCACGCAAGAATTCCCTGCGCTGGTCTGCAAGGCGGTGGATATCGACGATGCGACGAACGCGGATGCGGTCCTGCCGGAGCTTGAATGGTTCTCGAACCAATATCAAGCGGGCTATCGGGACGATATCCGATTCGTCGAGACGTTCGGCAGGATCGAACCGCTCGAGCACCCGCCGGCCAATCTAAGCTTCCGCGAGGATGGAGTCTACCTGATCACGGGCGGCACCGGCGGGATCGGCTTGGAGACGGCCCAATACATCGCTTCCAAGGCGCAAGCTAAGATCGCGCTGGTCAACCGAACGCGTCTCCCGGATCGCGAGCGATGGCCCGAGATCGTGTCGGGCGGCACGGATCCGAGTGCGGCAGCGATCATTCGCCGCCTGCAGCAGATCGAATCCGGCGGGGCAGCGATCATTCTGCTGCATGCGGATGTGTCGGACTATGCGGCGATGAGCGAGCTCACGGCGAAGCTCAGGTCAACGTACGGGCGCATCAACGGGGTCATTCACGGCGCAGGCATTGCGGGCGCAGGCTATCTATTCAAGAAGGATATCCCCGCGTTCGACGCGGTGATGAGGCCGAAGGTGTTCGGAACTTGGATCTTGGATCGGCTGACACGCGAGGACGAGCTTGATTTCTTCATCATGCAATCCTCCGGCGTGTCGCTCGTCGGCGAAGCGGGACAAGGCGATTATGTCGCAGGCAACAGCTATCTGGATGCATTCGCCGCATATCGCAGACAGCATCGCCGGCATGCCTTGACCGTGAACTGGGTCTCCTGGAAGGAGGCCGGGATGTCCGTCCGATTCGGCATCAACGTGGATTCCTTCTATAAGGCGCTCCCTACGGCGCAAGCCATCCGCGGCCTTGATCTGGCGCTCGATCGGAACCTGACTCGCGTCTTGATCGGGGAGATGAACGAGAGTCCGGAATATCTGTCGCTGTACACGGCGATGCCGTTCAAGCTGACCGATCAATTGAAAGAACGCTATATCCGGCTGCTGAGCGGACGAGCCGGCCAGAGCAGCGTAGTCTCGAACGGCGTGTACGACACCGCGATGCTGAACGACGGGAAACTCATCGTCCTCCCCAAAGGGAAGAATGCCGTACAGCGCGCCGATGCTGCGCAACAAGTGCTGCTAGTAGGCAAGGTAGGCGAAGGCTACAGCGAAGTCGAGCAGCAGATCGCCGGCATGTTCAGCAGCATTCTTGGCTATCAGGAAATTCACGTCGAGGACAGCCTGTTCGAATTGGGCGGGGACTCGCTGCTGCTGATGCGAATCCATCAGTTAGTCGATACGAAATATCCGGGCTTGGTCACGATCACCGACATGTTCGAATATCCCTCCGTTCGAAGGCTCGCGCAGCATATCGCCAAGCAAGGGAGAGGGCCGGAAGCGTTCGAGAAGGCGCCGAATAAGGACGTCCGACAGGAAGCGAGAGAGCTTTTTGAACAAATGGCTCAAGGGACGTTAAGTTTGGACGATGCGCTTCATGCCATCGACGAGTTGTAATAAAGGAGGGCAGAAAATTGCGGAACAATATCTATAATCTAATCGTCAACCACACAACGAGCGGAAAGATCGATCAGGAAACGGCCGTCGAGATGATTGCGATGCTGAAGCAGGGCGGCTGGAAGGTTCAAGACGATATCGCGATTATCGGCATGTCTGCCAAGCTGCCCGGTGCCCGCAATATACGCGAGTACTGGGACAATCTCGAGAACGGCCTTGACAGCGTCAAGCGAATCCCTCCCCAGCGGCAGGCAGACACGGAACAGTACATCCGATTCATGGGCATCGATAAGGAAAAGGTCAGTTTTCCGGAATACGGCTACTTAGAAGATATCGATCGGTTCGATTGCGACTTTTTCCGCATATCGCCTAAGGAAGCTAGCCTGACCGATCCGCACCAGCGCGTCTTTCTCGAAGAGGCTTGGAAAGCGATCGAGGACGCCGGTTACGGCAAAGACATGCTGTCGGGGAGCAAGACAGGCGTATTCCTCGGTTATTCGCAGAGTCCGAAGGACCTGTACGGCAAGATCGTCTACGACATCGATCCCGGATTGATTCCGATCTCGACCGTCGGCAATATGCAGGCGATGACAGCAAGCAGAATCTCTTACTTGTTGAACCTGAAAGGTCCGGCGCTGGTCGTCGATACGGCCTGCTCGTCGTCGCTGCTTGCGGTTGAGCTAGCCTGCCATTCGATTAAGCATGGACAATGCGATATGGCGATCGCAGGCGGGGTCAAGCTGAATATCGTGCCGCTGGATGACGCGAACATCCGAATCGGGATCGAGTCGACGGACTGGCGAACGAGGGCATTCGACGATACCGCGGATGGGTCCGGGGTAGGAGAAGGAGCCGGAGCCGTCCTGCTCAAACCGCTGAAGAAGGCGCTGAAGGACGGCGATCATATCTATGCGGTCATTAAAGGAAGCGCGACCAATCATGACGGGACGACGGCGGGCATAACGGTGCCTAACCCTTCTTCGCAGACAGCCGTCATTCAGAAGGCCTGGGAGGAAGCCGGCATCGAGCCCGAGTCGCTGCGGTACATCGAAACCCATGGCACCGGCACGAAGCTGGGCGACCCGATCGAAATCAAGGGGATCGAAGGCGCGTTCCGGAGTTTCACGGATAAACGGCAATTTTGCGCCATAAGCTCGGTCAAGACCAATATCGGTCATCTGAGCGAAGCCGCCGGAATCGCCAGTCTGGTCAAGATGGCGCTGTCGCTGAAGCATAAGAAGCTCCCGCCAAGCATGTATTTCGGCAAGCCGCATTCGGCAATCCCGTTCGCGGATTCTCCTCTATACGTGAATACCAAGCTGCGTGATTGGGACGCTGACGGGCAACCGCGGCGCGGGGGAGTAAGCGGGTTCGGCATGAGCGGAACGAATTGCCATCTGGTCTTGGAGGAGGCCCCGGAACGGCTTGAGCGAATTCGGGAAGCTTCGGATCGACCGGAAGTATTCAGCCTTTCGGCAAGGACGAAGGAAGCGCTTGTCGAGCTGCTTCACCGTTACCGCGATTATCTGAATGCCTGTCCAGAAGAGCCGGCGCTGGCAGATATCTGTTATACGGCGAACACCGGCAGGGGCTCCTATCCCTATCGGTTGGCCATTCTAGCCGGCAGTGTCGGCGATCTGCGAGCGAGAATCGACAGCTGCCTCGCCTCCGACCTCGACACGCTAGCGGCGGAATGGGCATTCTATGGCACTCATCGAATAGCCCGGGCGAACAGCGAGCCGAGAGCGGGAGAGATCAGCGAAGAGGAGAAGCATCGTCTCTCTGTTGTCGCGGTTAGCATGATAAAGCAGTGGCTTGAATCCGGAAAGACGGAGCAAGCGGCGCTGAAGGAATTATGCTCGGCCTATGCGAGCGGCGCGGACATCCCGTGGCTCACCCTATACGAAGGGGAACGCAGGTACAGGCTCAGCCTGCCGTCCTACCCGTTTCAATACCAGCGCTGCTGGGTCGAATATCCCGGTCAGCAGGATGATGGGCCGGAGGTCGACAGGGTTGCCGGCTGCTTCGAGACGGTATGGGTCAAGGGGGATGCGGCTAACGAGACGGATGCGTCGTCGCGAGAAGGCATTGCGCTGCTGATCGGAGGAGGGACGATCCCTTCCAGACCCAGACTAAGCGAGCAATTGGAGCAGGCGTATCGGAATGCGGAGCTCATCCGCATCTCGATCGGGGATGAATATGCGCAGCATGGCCAAAGGGACTATACAATCCGGAATACGCAGCAGGATTATGTCAAGCTGCTGGAGCAGCTCGACCACCGCCGGATCTCCCAAATCATTCATATGCAGGCCATGGAGGACATCGGTCCGATCGACAGCCTGGACCGTCTGGAAGCTAGTCAGCAGAACGGACTGTTCAGTCTCTTCTACCTCTATCAAGCGCTGCTTCAGTTGCCTATCGAGCAGCAGCTCGATCTCGTCCTTATCACGGACTATGCGCATTCGATTAACGGCCGGGAGCCGCGAATCAAGCCGGAGAACGCCACCCTCTACGGGCTGGGGAAAATCATCGCGAAGGAGCATCCGCAGTATCGCTTGAGAAGCGTGGACATCGATTCCGACACCGATGATCAGGCGCTTGTTCAAGAAATTGCCGGCGGAGCAAGCGGCGGGCCGTATGGACTGGCTTATCGGTCCGGCGAGCGCTACATCGAGCAATTCGTGCAGCGGGATCTCGATCGCACGGAGGATGAGCCCGTTGTCATTCGAGATCGCGGCGTCTATGTCATTACGGGGGGGACAGGCGGAATCGGCCTCGAGATGGCCAAAGAGCTGGCGCGGGGCGCTTCGTCCGTCGTATTGGCGCTCTTGAATCGAACGCGACTTCCGGAGAGGGCGCAATGGGACGCGATTATTGCGGACGGCAAGAATGAACGGCTTGTTCGCAGGCTGGAATCGATCCGCGACATCGAGCGGGCCGGTGCCCAGGTAGAACTGTTAACGGCGAATGTAGCCGATCCGGACGAGCTGAACGCCGCGCTTACCGAGCTTCGCCGCATTCACGGTCGCATAGACGGCGTGCTTCATGGCGCGGGCATTGCCATCGATCAGCTGCTCGCGGACAAGCGGGAAGAGGTCATGCGCGCGGTTCTCGAACCCAAGCTGCAAGGAACGTGGCTGCTGCACACATTGACCGAACAGGACAATCTGGATTTCTTCGTCATGTTCTCATCGGTAGCCACGATCTTCAGCGCGGTCACGCAAGGGGATTACGTTGCGGCTAATGCCTATCTCGACGCCTTCGCCCATTACCGCAGGCGCAGCGGAGGGAAGACGCTCACGATCAATTGGACGACCTGGAAGGAGACCGGCATGGCCGCGGCCACGGGGGCAGCCGTCAATACGATCTTCAAGACGATGCCTACCTCCATGGGCGTCGAGGGCTTCAAAGACGCATTGAACAAGTCCGTCAGCAGAGTGCTCATCGGAGAGCTGAATCTTGAGCGGCTCGGCATTACGCTGCTCGACAAATCGTCCGTGCTGCTGTCCGATGAACTGCAGCAGATCGTGCAGCAGCACAAACGGAAGATGAAGCCCTCCGGCAGCGCCGCGAAGCAGAAGGCGGAACCAGGTACAGGGACTGTCAGGCTGACCGGTCGGGACGATGCCGATTTCAACGAGGCGGAGAAAGAAATCGCCGATGTCTGCAAAGACGTTCTCGGATATGCGGAGCTGGATATCCATGATAACTTCTTCGAAATGGGCGCCGACTCCATTCTGCTCATGCGCATTCATTCGGAGCTGGACAAGCGTCATTCCGGCGTGTTAAGCGTAGCGGACTTGTTCGAGCATTCGTCGATCTCCAAGCTTGCCGCCTATCTGCTGCATAAGGAGGGCCGGGTGCCGGCAGCGGGCGAGGCCGTTCCTAGACAGGCAACTGCAACGGCAAAGGCAGCGGCAACGGAAAACAATGAGGTCGCCATAATCGGGCTGTCCTTCCGGCTGCCGATGACGGAGACCTTGCAAGATTACTGGAATGCGATCGAGACGGGACTCGATCACGGAAGCAGCATTCCGGAGTCGAGAAGAAGGGATATCGAGAAATTCATTAAGTTCAAGGGATATCCGCTGAACGCAGTCGATTACGAGATGGGCACTTATCTGGACGATATCGATAAATTCGACTACCGTTTCTTCCGAATGTCGCCGAGAGAAGCCAGCACGACGGACCCCAATCACCGGCTCTTCTTGCAGACGGCATGGCATGCCATCGAGGATGCAGGCTACGGCGGGGATCGGATGAGCGGCACGCGAACAGGCGTGTACCTGGGCTTTGCTTCGAACATGGTGTACTTTCATCGGCTGATCAGCGAAATCGAACCCGAATCGGAAGGTTCATCCATGGTAGGCAATACGGCTTCCGTCGCGGCAGGCAGACTCTCGTACCTGTTCAATCTCAGAGGACCGAGCGTCATTGTCGATACGGCTTGCTCCTCTTCCCTCACAGCCGTTCACATGGCTTGCAAGGCCATTCGACAGGGCGAATGCGAGATGGCGGTTGCCGGCGGGGTCAAGCTCAATCTGCTGCCGATTTTCCGTAAGGGCTCGCCGAGAGGCATCGGCATGGAGTCGTTTGACGGCAGGACGCGCGCCTTCGACCATCACTCGGACGGCACGGGCTCGGGCGAAGGGGTCGCGGCCATTCTATTGAAGCCGCTGAGCCAAGCGGTGAAGGACAGGGATCAGATCTACGCCGTGATCCGAGGCAGCGCCGCCAATCAGGACGGCAGTTCGGCAGGTCTTACGGCCCCGAACCCGGCTGCGCAGGAGGAGGTCATTCTTCAAGCGTGGGAGGATGCCGGGGTTGATCCGGAGACCATCACTTACATGGAGACGCACGGAACAGGGACGCAACTGGGCGATCCGATTGAAATTCAGGGCATCCAAGGCGCATTCCGGCGCTACACGAACAAGAAACAGTTCTGCGCCGTCGGCTCGGCCAAGACGAATCTTACGCACCTGGCCGAAGCAGCGGGCATCGCAGGCGTCATCCGCGCGGTCTTGGCGCTGAAGCATAAGGAATTGCCGCCTAACGCGTTCTTTAATCGGCCGAATCGGAAGATCGACTTCAGCAACTCGCCCGTCTACGTCAATGCGAGCCGTAGGAAATGGGAGCCGGATGGCTTCCCTAGAAGATGCGGAGTCAGCGGCTTCGGGCTAAGCGGTACGAACTGCCATGTGGTAATGGAAGAGTACGCGTACCCGGAAGCGCCGCAGGCAGAGACGTCGATTGCCAGCGGGGGTTCCCCGCAGCTGCTCGCCCTATCCGCCCTGACCGAATCGGCCTTGTTGGCGCTAGTCGAGAAGTACTGCGACTTTCCGTTCGGCAACGCTGCTGCCGCCGACTTCCGCAACGTTTGCTATACGGCGAATACAGGGAGAGGGCATTATGCCTACCGCATTGCGCTGATCGCCCATGACGCGAAGGATGCCGCGGCCAAGCTGGCGGAGGCTGCAGCGACCGGCTTCGACAAGATGGATAAACCTTGGTTCGCTTACGGCTTCCACAAAGTCGTCTCGGCATCGAAAGGGAAGAAGGCGAAAGGCGAACTGTCGGAAAGCGAGCGGATCGCGATCCGGGAGGATGCGGAGCGAGCGGTCGAGCGATTCATCGGCGACGGCCGAACGGATGCCGGCGATCTCGAGCGGATCTGCGGCCTGTACGCGCAAGGGGCCGACCTGAATTGGGAGCAATTCTATGCCGGGGAGCAGCTGTACCGCGTCAGTATCCCGACGTATCCGTTCGAGAAGGAACGGTGCTGGATCGAAATACCGGAGTTCGAGGAGTCCGCAGTAGAAGTCGCTTCAAGCGGCATGTACTTTAACGCGGCATGGAAGCTGACGGAGGAGCTGCAGCAGCCGGAAGCCGGCGATCCGGAAGGCCCGATCCTATTGCTGATGGACGAGGTCGGGATAGGCGCTTCGCTCGAAGAGCGCTGGAGGCAGCGAGGAAATCAGACCGTGAAGGTGTTCCTGGGCAGCGAATACCGGCACATGCAGGATGGCTCCTACATGATCACGGGCGCGGAAGAGGATTACGTACGGCTGCTCAAGGATAACAAAGACAAGAAGTGGAGCAAAATCATACACCTGTTCAGCTTGCTGCCCGGGGAGAAGGCAGAGGCATGGGAGCGATTCGCGGACACCCAGCGGAGAGGCGTATATAGTCTATTCTACTTGACGAAAGCGGCAGCGAAGGTCGGATTAAGCGCGATTGCGGATACCGTGCTGGTCTCGAACCAGGTATGCCGCGTGACAGGGAACGAATCTCAATTAACGCCTTGGGGCTCCAGCTTGTTCGCGCTCGGCCGGACAGTCCGGCAAGAAATGCCGAATCTGCTGTGCCGCTGCATCGACATCGACGAGAACACGGACTCCGATACCGTTATGCGCGAGTTGACCGCCGCTCAGAGCACCTACCAGGTCGCCTATCGCGGTAACGCTCGGTACACGGAAGTGTTCCAAGCGTATGACCCGAAGGACGCGGCGGAGGAGAAGCCGGACATCCGGGAGGACGGGGTGTATCTCATTACAGGCGGAACCGGCGGGATGGGGATCGAGACGGCCAAATACTTGGCTGCGGACAAACAAGTGAATGTCGCCTTGGTCAATCGTTCGCCGCTGCCGGATCGAGCGCTCTGGGATGAGATCATTCGCAAGAACAGCCGAATGGATCGCAAGACGATCGAGCGGATCGAGGCGATCCGCGAGGTAGAAGCGCTGGGCGTCGTTGTCGAATATTACGCGGCCGACGTGTCGAGCTACGAGCAGATGAGCTCCGTCATCGAGTCGGTCAGGAGCCGGTTCGGTCGCATTAACGGCATCGTGCACGGGGCAGGCGTTGGCGGCGACGGGTTCTTGTACGTCAAAGACGAGCAGGTCTTCGACGAGGTGGTCCGTCCGAAAGTATTCGGAACATGGATCCTCGATCGATTGACCGAGGTTGACCGTCCGGACTTCTTCATCATGAATTCCTCCATGAGCGCGAGGTTCGCCGTTCAAGGTCAAGGCGATTATTGCGCCGCCAATGCATTCCTCGATGCTTACGCCGACTACCGCAGCCTGCTCGGCAAGAAGACGCTGTCCATCAACTGGGTAGCATGGAAGGACCGCGGCATGGCCGTCGAATTCGGGGTGAATGCGGACGGCGCCTTCAAGGCGATCCCGACGAGCAAGGCGATTCGGGGATTGGACGAAGCGTTGAACAGACGCATCACGAACGTGTTGATCGGCGAGATGAATTACGGTTCCGACGTGTTATGGGAGCTGGGATTGGTACCGCAGCGCATGGAGCCGCATCTCGAAGCGGCCGTCGCCCAGTCCAGAAGAAGATGGGAAGCGAGACAGCAGGCAGCCCAGCGCAAGGTCGACGGAGAGCTGAAGCTGTCGGGTAAGGACGGCGAGTATACCGACTTGGAGGAGAAGCTGGCCGCGATCTTCTGCGAGGTGCTAGGGTCGAGCGAGATCGACATCTATGACAACTTCTTCGAGCTCGGCGGCGATTCCATCCTCCTCGGCAGAGTCCATGCCGCGCTGGATAAGCTGCATCCCGGCAGAGTGAAGCTGCTCGATCTGTTCGAGCATACGTCCGTCTATAAACTCTATCAATTCCTTACGCAATCGGACGAGGAAGAGGCCGCTGCCGACCTTGACGGGCAAGAGCAACTGGAGACTGAGCCGAAGCTGTCGGAAGAGCAGTTGGAGGAAGATACGAAGCGGCTGCTGGACCAACTGGAGAAGGGATCCCTCTCGATCGAAGAGGCCATCGGCCAATTGACGAAGAGGGAGAGTTGAGCGATGAGCACGGGGAGGCATACCGAGATGGACAAGCTGTACCACTATATTCTAAGCGGGGCGGCGAGCGGGAGAATCGGCAAGGAAGAAGCGGTCCAGATGGTCACGATGCTCCGGCAAGTCCAAGCCGACAACGAGGCCAATCGCAAGGACGATATCGCCATTGTCGGGATGTCATCGCGCATTGCCGGGACGGGCTCGTATGAGGAGTTCTGGGACAGCATCGCGGCAGGCCTCGATCTGACGGGCGAATTTCCGGCCGTCAGAGCAGCGGGCATCGACGATTACTTATCAGCCAAGGTTGCCGATTCCGGCTGGGAAGTCAGCTACGCGCCTGGCGCGTACATGAAGGATATTGCTTCCTTCGACTACGGCTTCTTTCGCATCACGCCGAAGGAGGCCGGGCTGATGGATCCTTCCCACCGGGTATTCCTTCAGACAGCCTGGGAGGCGATCGAAGACGCGGGCTACGGCGGACATAAGCTTGCCGGAAGCCAGACGGGCGTATATGTCGGCTACTCTAGCAGCTCCAGCTACCACTCGATGATTCTCGATACGAAGCCCGAGGAGGCATCGACGGCGCTGACGGGGAACATCGCCGCCATGCTGCCCGCAAGAATCGCTTACCTCCTGGATCTGAAGGGGCCGACCCTTATCTTAGATACGGCCTGCTCCTCCTCGATCGTCGCGATCCATATGGCCTGCAAGGCTTTGCAGAATAACGATTGCGAGACGGCGATCGCGGGCGGCATTCGCATTAATCTGCTGCCATTGAACAACGAGGGACTCAAGCTTGGCGTCGAAGCGGCCGACGGGTGCACGAGAACGTTCGACTCGCAAGCGGAAGGAGCGGGCTGGGGCGAAGGCTCCGCGGCGCTCGTGCTGAAGCCGCTCAGACGGGCGGAGCGCGACGGCGATCATATCTATGCCGTCATCAAGGGCAGCGCGATTAACCAGGACGGCGCTTCGATCGGCATTACGGCGCCCAACTCGGCCGCGCAGGCCGAAGTCATGCTGAAGGCATGGCGGGATGCGGGCATTCATCCGGATACCTTGTCTTACATCGAAGCGCACGGGACGGCTACCCGCTTAGGCGATCCCCTGGAAATCGAAGGGCTGAGCAAAGCGTTCGCCAAGCATACGTCCAAGAAGCAATTTTGCGCGATCAGCACCGTGAAGACCAATGTAGGCCATCTATACGAATGCGCAGGCATTGCCGGCGTCATTAAGGCGGCCTTATCGTTGAAAAAGCGCCAAATTCCGGCCTCGATCCATTTCAATCGGCCGAACGGAACGATCGAATTCGATCAATCGCCGGTCTATGTCAATACGAGGCTGCGCGAATGGACGGCATCGGAGGAGCATCCCCGCAGATGCGGCGTCAGTGCCTTCGGCTTGAGCGGCACGAACGGCCATCTCGTACTGGAGGAGCATATTGCCGAGGCGCGTGCGGCTCAGGACGAGGGCTGGGCGCCCAACCTTCTGGTGCTGTCGGCGAAGAGCGCCGAATCGCTCCAAGCGCTGATGCGCCGCTACATCCAATATGTAGGGCTCGGCGACCATCCTCCCCTGCGGGATGTATGCTACACCGCCGGCACCGGGAGAGGGCATTACGCCTACCGAGCCGCTATTCCGTTCCGCGATGCCGCCGAACTGGTGCGGAAGCTTGAGCGGCTGTTGTCCGCCGATTCGGCAGAGACGCACGGGGAGGCATGGTTCGGCAAGCACAAGGTCGTCTCCGGCAACAAGCAGAAGCTCGAAGACGGCGAGTTGAAGGAATCCGCCCGTCTGGCGCTCACCCGGCAGGCGGCGGACGACGTGCTGCAGTATGCCCGTTCCGGCAAAAAGGACGTGCAAGCGCTGCATGCGATCTGCGATGCCTATGTACGAGGGGCAGACGTGAATTGGGAGCAATTCTACCAAGGCGAGGCCAGGCGGAAGGCGGCGGTCCCTTCCTACGTCTTCGATTCCCAGTGGTGCTGGCTCGAGACGGGCGAGACGCATAAGCCGGCCGGCGTCGATGATCCCTTGCTGTACGCGATGGAATGGCGGGAGACGCCATCCTCCCCAGCCTTGTCCGTCCGCGAAGACGGCGGGACCGTGCTGGTCCTGAAGGGTCCGGGCAAGCTGAATGAGGAGATCGTTGCTTCCTTGCAGAACAGCGATATCCAGCTAGTCATCGTGGCGGAATTGGCGGAAGGAGCTCCGTGCACCCGGACGGATGACGGCCTCTACCTGATCGACGGTACGCAGGAAAGCTATCGGCAGCTGATCGGTACGGTTATGGACGGCTCGCTTCGCCGGGTCATTCATGCCTTCGCTTGCGGACAGCCGGACGAAATCGATACGTTGGAGGATTTGCGGCAGGCGCAGCATGATGGCGGTTATAGCTTGTTCTACTTGACCAAAGCCCTCGCGGAGGCGGGAAACAGCGTTCCGATCGAGCTAGTCGTTCTCGCGCAGCTGACGATGGAGGCAACAGGCCGCGAGACGCGGATCAACCCTGCGCACGCCCCGTTGTACGGGATGTGCAAAGCGATTGCAAAGGAGCTGAATCATGTAACCTGCACGTTCCTGGACGTGGACGAATCCACGACGGCTCATCAAGTCGTAACGGAGCTGAACGATGCTTCCAGGCCGTATGCCGTAGCCTACCGAGAAGGCAGAAGGTACACGGAGATTTTTACGGAGCTGCAGTCCGGTCAGGCGGAGACGAGTCGGCTCGACGCACGGGAGAACGGTGTCTATCTCATTACGGGCGGCTTAGGCGGAGTCGGGTTAGCGATCGCTTCCTACCTCGCGTCGCAATGCCGCGTTCAGCTTATATTGGTCAATCGTACCGGGTTACCGCCGCGCGAGACATGGCCGGCCGCATCGGCGGAAGGTTCGGGAAGGCTGGAACGGCGAATCCGCATGCTGCAGAAGCTGGAGGCGATGGGGGCTGGCGTGAGCTGCGTCGAAGCGGATGTTGCGAGCTACGATGACATGCGGCGCGTGATGGAAGACGTGAAGGGCACATACGGGGCCATCCACGGTGTCGTGCACTGCGCAGGGGTGTCCAACGACGGCCCGCTGGCAGAACGGGGAATCGAAACTTTCGACGCGATCTATTCCCCGAAAGTGTACGGAACCTGGGTGCTGGACAGGCTGACGCGTGATCAGTCCATGGATTTCTTCATTCTATGTTCCTCCGTCGCCACCATGTTCACCTCGTTCGGGCAGGGCGATTATGCGGCAGCCAACGCGTTCATGGACGCATACGCGTCCTACCGCTCGAGAAGGGGAGATCGAACGCTGTCCGTCAACTGGACGACCTGGAAGGACACGGGCATGGCATTCGAGAGCGGACATGCCTTCGACACGATCTTCAAGACGCTGCCGACCGGCAAGGCGCTGGCAGGACTTCAGGAATTGCTGGACAGCGGCGCGTCGAGGGCGCTCGTCGGCGTCATCAACTATGAAGGAGCGGGCGCCGGTTTGTTAGCGCGATCCGGCGTGGCTTGCTCGGATCGGATCACGCGGCGCATTGCCCAGCAAGCGAGCAAGAAGAGGCAGCGAAAGGCCGAGACGACCGGGCATGCGCAGGCGGCCGACGGGTTCGTGCTCCAAGGTCGCGCAGACATAGCTTATACGGAGCTGGAGCAGGGGCTGGCATTATGCTGCAAGCTGGTATTCGGACTCCATGAGATCGACATCTATGACAATTTCTTCGAACTCGGGGCGGACTCCCTTGTGCTGGCGAAGCTCCGAGCGGAGATCGAGGCACGTTTATTCCAGACGGTATCGCTGAGCGAGCTGTTCGAGCATACGTCCGTATTCCAGCTAGCCGAACGGTTGGCGACAAGAGCCGGCGGCAGGGCGTCCGCCATTCGTAATGAACTTCCAGCGCTGCAGAAGGCACCGGTTCTGGAGCATTATCCGGTATCCTATGCGCAGCGAAGAATGTTCCTTGCGTCGAAGCTGGACCCGGCATCCACGCATGCCAACCAATACCGAGTATCCGTTCTTCAGCTGGAGATCGAGCCGGCTCGAATTGAGCAGGCGGTCCGCCGAATGATCGAGCGGCATGAGATTCTGCGAACGGCAATGTTCAGCGTTGACGGAGAGATCGTCCAATCCGTTCGGGATGCCGCAAGCTTCGAACTGGACTATTGGGAGATGACAGAGTCGGAAGCGGCCGAGAAGATGCGCGAATACAAGCGGCCATTCCGCCTAGACTCGCCGCCGCTGTTCCGCTTAGGACTGATCAAGGTGGCGCAGCGAAAGTATTATTTGCTGCATGATGCGCACCACATCATTACGGACGGCATATCGATGGAGCTCTTCATGCGGGAGCTAGTTCAGCTGTACAAAGGGGAGGCGCTGCAGCAGCCTCTGTATCAATACAAGGATTATGCGCACTGGCAGCTTGCCTGCATGGAGATGGAATTCATGCGGCAGCAAGGCGAGTATTGGATGGAGGTCTTCCAGGACCGGATTCCCGTGCTGGAGCTGCCGACGGATTATCCGCGGTCCGTCTCGTTCGCCTTCGAGAGCGGCATGGTCGCGCGCACGGTCGAAGCGGACGGGCTGGCGCGCATGAAAGAGCAGGCCAATCAGAGTGGCGCTACCTTGTACATGATGCTGCTGGCCGCCTACTCGGTACTGTTGGCGAAGTATTCCGCAGAAGAGGATCTGGTCATCGGCACGCCTGTCACGGGGCGGCCGAGACCGGAGCTCGATCGCATGCTCGGGATGTTCATCAATCTGATTCCGATGCGGGTACGGCCGGCGAAGGACTCGCCGTTCGCCGACTATCTGAGCAGCGTAAGAGCTTCGGCGCTGCAGGCGTTCGATCATCAGGATTACCCGCTGGATGAGCTGATCCACCGGCTTCAGGTACGAAGAAG
Organism: Bacillota bacterium; assembly: GCA_023433615.1. GTDB lineage: Bacteria > Bacillota > Bacilli > Paenibacillales > Paenibacillaceae > Paenibacillus_I. The sequence continues at coordinate 32,273 of JAEZCJ010000117.1, forward strand.
CAGCAACCGGCATCCGATGTTCGACACGGTGTTCATCCTCCAGAACGTCCCCGTCGAAGAGCAGGAGCAGAGCCGGACGCACGAAGACTACTACAATCTGACAGACTACGATCTTACGCTGGAGGCAACGGAGCGGGATGGGGCGCTAGCATTCCGGTTGGAATTCAATAGCCGGCTGTTCAGCGGACAGACTGCCGGACGAATGATGGACGATCTGCTAAGCATTCTCGATAGCGTCGCCGAGAACCCGGGGATCGCGATTCAGGATATCGAACTAGCAAGCGAGCGCGCGCTGCAGCCCGCGTACGAGGATCTGCAGCTTGAGGAGGCTCCGTTTAATTTCTAAGCCATTCGTTGGCAAGGGGGGATATCGTGGCGCTTGACCCTTATTCAGAAAATGTACGGTTAACGAGCGGGAAATGGAAGGAAGAACGGGATTACTGGCTGGAGATGTACGGGGACGACGTGGAGATGAGCGGTTTTGCGGCGGATGGCAGGGAAGACGACTCGAGCGGGACGGAGCATCGAGTTGCGATCGTGCCGTTCCCTGAACCATTGACGCATCAACTGTTGCAGCTGTGCCGGCAATCCGATCAAGGGCTCTATGCCTTGCTGGTGTCGGCAGTCGCATACGTGCTGCACAGGTATTCGGGCGAACGACAGCTTACGATCGGAATACCCGCGCCTTCGCCAGCGCCGGCCGGAGCGCTTGATGCCGACGCGTCAGGAAGCGGCGGGCTCTCCGCGGTGAAATTTCGCGTCGACCGGCAGGCCACGTTCAAGAGCTATCTGTTTTCCGTACATGAGGTTATCCGGCAGAGCGGCAAATATCGGCATATTCCTTTTGCATCCATCTACCGCCTACTAAAACGGAATAAGGAGATTTCCATACCGGCATTCAAGACCGTCGTGCAACTGGACGGCTTGCATCAATCGCTGGCGGACAGCAGCCTGCAGTCCGATATCGTATTCCGCTTCGAGCGGGCAGAGAACAGGCTCTGCGGGCGAATCGCCTATCCATCGTCGCGTTATACCCAGGCTTATGTCGATGGGATCGGAGGTCACCTGATTCGATTCTTCGAGGAGGCGCTTGGCCGGCCCGAAGGGTTGATCGATGACATTGAGCTTCTTCGGCCGGAGGAGCTGAAGCGGATCAGGGATGGATTCAATGCATCGGAGACGCCTTACGAGCGGGCGGCAACGATCGGCGAGCTCATGGATCGGCGAGCGGAGAAGCATCCCGATCAACCGGCAATCAGCTGGAAGGACAAGCTGATCAGCTATGGGCAATTGAAGGAGCTTACCGACAGGCTGGCGGCTTACATGCGCAGCAGAGGGGTTCAGCGCAACAAGATCGTCGCGGTGATGACGGACCGTTCCCCGGATCTGATCGTTGCGCTTGTGGCGGTACTCAAGGCAGGAGGAACCTATCTGCCGATCGATCCGGCGCTTCCCCGGGAGCGAATCGCCTTGATGCTGGAAGACAGCGGTGCCGTTCTGATGCTGACGCCCAAGGAGCAGGTTGCCGATGCAGCCGATTACGAAGGCGATATCGTGGATCTGAGCGATGCCAGCTCCTATCCGGCGCTGCAATCGCCGCTGGAGAAGGTGAGCGAGCCCGAGGACGCGGCCTACTTGATCTATACGTCCGGCTCGACCGGCAAACCGAAGGGCGTGCTCGTTCCGCATCGGGCCATCGCGAATTTCATCGCGGGCATGACGAGCCGGATCGCTTTTACCGAAGGGAAGACAATCGCGGCCGTCACGACGTCCTCGTTCGACATCTTCCTGCTGGAGACGCTGCTGCCGCTGACGCAGGGCATGAAAGTCGCGATCGCGGGGACCGAAGAGACGAATAATCCGGTGCTGCTCAGCAGCTGGCTTGCCGATCAAGCCGTCGAGATGTTCCAGACGACGCCGTCAAGAATGCAGCTCCTATTGAACGTCGATCAAGGCTCGCGCGGCATGCAGCGCATGACCGAAATCATGCTCGGGGGAGAAGCCTTCCCTAACGAATTGCTGCAGCAGCTTCAGGAACGGTGCAAGGGCGCCGCGATCTACAATATGTACGGTCCGACCGAGACGACGATATGGTCCTCCGTGAAGGAGGTCACGCGGGAGGATCGGGTATGCCTCGGTCCTCCGATCGCGAATACCGGCATCTACATTGTCGATTCGGCAATGCGCCTGATGCCGATCGGCGCTGCGGGGGAGCTCTGCATCGGGGGAGACGGCGTTGCCCTCGGCTATTGGAACCGGGAGGAATTGACCGCTGATCGCTTCCTGCCCAATCCGTTCACGGGGAGCGGCTTGATGTATCGCACCGGCGATCTGGCCAGATGGCTGCCGAACGGCGACATGGAATTTCTGGGCCGCATGGATCATCAAGTGAAGGTCCGAGGCTATCGGGTGGAGCTGGGCGAGGTGGAATCCGCGCTGCTTGCAGCGGAAGGCGTGGAGGCAGCGGTATGCACCGCCAAGAAGGACAATCACGGCAATGACGTGATCTGCGCCTATTACGTGTCCGTGAGCCGGCAGTCCGCAGACCTGCTGCGGAGCCGCATCGCCGAACGGCTTCCGGACTACATGCTCCCGTCCTTCTACATTCCGCTCGAGCGGCTGCCCTACACGCCGAACGGCAAGCTGGACCGGAAGCTGCTGCCGAGCCCTTACGACATGGACGGCAGCCTGCTCCTTAGCGAGCCTCCCAGTAGCGAAGCGGAAGCGCGCGTGCTGGAGATCTGGCGCTCCGTGCTGGGCATAGGCAGCCTTGGCGTAACGGACGACTTCTTCAATGCAGGCGGCCATTCGCTGAATCTGCTAAAGCTTGAGGTCGAGATGGAGAAGGCAGGGTTCCGATTCGCTCCCGAGCTGCTCTATCGCTCGCCCACGGTTCGGGAGCTGCTGAGGCGGCTGGAAGACGATAACGCCGCGGCTCTCGCGGTCGAACCGATCCGTCAGGCCGTCGCGATGCCGGACACGGATCTCTCCGGAGCAACGACGATCAGGCAGGTTGAACGGCTGGCTCCGTTCAACGACATCTTCTACAAGGAATGCTTCTACAACGCGCTGTTCCCGGCTGTCCAATATTTGGAGAGCGATATCCTGCCCATCCTGCTGAACGATGCGATTCTGTATCGTTTCGATCAAC
>JAEZCJ010000135.1 GCA_023433615.1 Bacillota bacterium
GGGCAGCCTTGCCGGCGAGCAAGGCTGCCCTTCGTCGTCGCGGCGGTTTAATCGGCGCCGTAATGACGGTACCGATTCTTGCCGCCCGTCTTGGCCTGATACATGGCGGTGTCGGCTTGCTTCAGCAACGATTCGACGGAAGCGGCGTCCGCGGGGAACGCGCTTATGCCGATGCTCGGCGTTACGACGATCGGGCTGCCGTCAATGACGATCGGATTGCCGAGCGCGTCGATGATCGCTTGCGCCGCGGCGGCCGACGAGGCGGCCGGCCCCGGGACGATGACGACGAATTCGTCTCCGCCCATTCGATAGATCGCGTCCGCCTCTTGCAAGGCCCCCCGGAATCGTCTGGCCGCCTCCCGCAATAGCTCGTCCCCGACGTGATGGCCGTGTGTATCGTTGACCTTTTTGAACCCGTCGAGATCGACCAGAAGCAGCGATAGCGGCGCTTTCGCGGCAGAGGCGGCGCGAAGCCGCTCCTCGGCGTCGTCCCTGAACTTCACGCGATTGTTCAGCCCGGTCAGCGCATCGTAGTGCGCGAGGTGCGAGTATCGCTGCATGAGCGTGCGATTGCTGCGCATCAGCATGACCTGATGCACGATGACGATGACGAACGTAATGCTGAGCCCGACGTTCAGCACGGTTATGCCGGACCAGGAGTGCAGCAGCTGCAAGCCGAGCAGGAGCACTACGCTTGCGTAGGACAGGATCGGGTCCTTGGTCTGCTCCGCGCCGGCATCCCCCGAGCCCGCCGGCAGCATACCCTGCGCGTCCGGCGATGCCGCCGCGTTCGCAGGCTGCACATTGCGGCCTGCATAGGCGATCAAGAGCATCGATAGGAGCCAGATCGGCTCGAACAGGCGCACGACGGACAAGTTGCCGGCCAAGAAGGGGAGTATGGCACCGATATCGCCGGCTGCCAGCATCATGAAGCCCGCGAATAAGACATGGAGCGTACGGCCCGCCATGTAGCTCCTCGCGAGATGATAGAAATACGCGACGGCTTGGATGAAGATCCAGAGCAAGATCGGGTACGCCAGCATGGCGAACGCGTAGAAGGGAGAATGGCTCGTATAGTCCCATACGGGCTTCAAGGCATAGTGGATCGCCAGCGTGACCGTAACGGAGAGGAATACGATGATATTCATCGTATACGGCTTGATCTTATTCCCTGCCAAGCCATGGAGACGCCGAATCTTCAGCAAGAGCGCGCCGAGAAACCATAGCTTCGGGAAGATGCCGATGATATGGGGGCCCTTGTAATAGATATCGATCTGATGCATGAGAATGAAGAGCAGGTAGACGACATTGACGAGCGCGTAGCTTAACGTGCCCATGCAGAGGAACAGCCAGAAAGTCCGATCGCGCGCATGCGCCTGACGATAGGCCGAACGCAGCCAGAGCGTGCCGGCCGTGCCTCCCGATAGCGCGAATAGGCTTGGGATTAGCTGTGCCGCCGCACCGATCTCGGGAATGGCGACGATGGATCCGTAGAAGCAAGCAGTGATGAGTAGGATGAAAGCAATTCCCGCACGATCAGCCGTCGTAACCATCCCCCATAGACGCGAAATATTCACATCTATACTACTAACTTTTGCAGCCTATGACTAGTAGGAGAGGGCGGCTTGAAGAAGACTTTACCGGAAAAATCCGTTCAGCTCCGCGGCGATAAGCGCCGCGTTCAACTGCCTGGTGTGGCCGAGTCCCTTCTTGCTCGATAATCGCGCGCTTGGGAGCGCTTCGGCCAGCGCTGCCGCAGCATGTCGAAGCGATGCCGGGCTCTCCGTGCCTTCGAGCACCAGGGCGGGCATGCTCACGCCGCTCCATCTGTCGGCGGGAAGCGGCTGCCCGCCGATATAATCGGCCAGCAGCGCCGCATCGTACGGCAGCGTATGGGCAACGGCCGTCAGCCTCTTCCATACGCCCGGCATGATGCGCATCAGGCCGACCACGAACGAGGGGGCGCCCATCCCCTTGGTCATGAAATATCGAATCGCATCGGCGCGGCGATCGGCAGCGATGAGCGTCGTGACATGCTGCACGAAATCCGCCGGCGGCTTAGGGTCGGATTGCGACACGATGAACGGCGGCTCGTGCAGCGCCAGCTTCGTCATCGGCACGCCCCGTGCTGCCGCTTCGAGTGCGAGCACGGCCCCGGAAGACAGCCCCCACACATAGGCCGATCCGCCGGCTGCATCCACGATTGCCTGCAGGTCCTCAATCTCGCGCTCGATGGCGTAGGAGGAAGCGTCTCCGCTGTCGCCGCGACCCCTTCGGTCATAGTTATAGACGGTGTATGACTTGGCCAGCAGGCCGGCAAGCTGCACCTGTCCCGGGAAATTGCGATAGCTGAATGCGCCTGCGACGAGGATCAGCGCCGGGCCTTGGCCCGTCACGTCATAGGCGATTCTCGTGCCGTCCTTCGAGATTGCGATGTTCATGCGGAGGTCTCCTTTATCGCTCGAATGTGAAAGGGAATGGGGACGTGCCTACAGGGAAGCGGCGGCCTGACCGACGAGTGCCGTCAGCGTCGCGAGGTCGCATGGATCCCCTTGCTTAAGCTTGATCGTCTGCCGTTCAGGCGGACCGCTGAAGCCTGCGGGCACTGTCAATCCCGTCGCGTTGAAAATCGTGAAGCTGACCGCATCCTTCGACGTCGAGATGACGGCCGCGTACTTCCCGTTCTTCAGAAAATGCGGCTTATTGTATTGGATGCGCTCCTGTACATCAGGTATCGCCGCATGCACGGCTTCCCGCAGGCTTGCGCAGAGCGGGCCCTGCCAGGGCTGCTTGGCTTGGATGGCTGCAATGTGCTCGGTTATCGCTTGATTCATGCTTCTACATCCTCCTTGATTCGTCTTAATTCGATGACGCCTTCGCCGTAGCCGTTCGGATCCGGCGCGCGCTTCGCCCATTCGACCGCCTCGCGCTCGGATTCGACCTCGATGAGGAGATAGCCGGCAATCGTCTCGCTTGCCTTGCTCCACGGTCCAGCCGAGTACACGGGATTGGCGTCGGGCGCAGGATACGCGATCCGCATCCCGCTGCTGCTTGCGTGCAGACGCGTATCCGCGACTAGGATGCCGGCTTCCTTCAGCTCGTCGTGGTAAGCATTCCAAGATTCAATGCTCGTTCGGCTGGCCGCCACGCCGGCTTCCGAATGCCGGCTGGCGCGCTTCATCAGCATATATCGCATCGGATTAATTCCCTCCGTTTCCTTCTGAATGGCACAGCGCCGCACGTTTCAGCAGCAATTCGCGCTCCTGCTCGTTCTGCGTCATGGCAGCCGCCAGCTCGAATTGGGCGGCTGCTTCGCCTTTGCGCCCGAGCTTCTCGAGCAGGTCGCCCCGCACGCTCGGCAGCAGATGATAGCCTTGCAGCGACGGCTCTTCCGCGAGCCGATCGACGAGCTCCAAGCCGAATTCGGGTCCGAATGCCATCGCGATCGCGACCGCCCGGTTCAGCTCGACGACGGGCGAAGGCATCGTGCGCGACAGCGCTTCGTACAGCGCGGCGATGCGCGTCCAATTCGTCTCCGACGCCGTGCGCGCCTCTGCATGGCAGGCCGTGATCGCGGCCTGCAGCGCGTACGGTCCAAGCGGCCGGCCGAGCGACTCGGCTCGCGCGAGCGCGGCCAGTCCGCGGCGGATGAGCAGCCGGTCCCACAGCGCGCGGTTCTGGTCGAGCAGCAGGATGGGCTCGCCTGCGGCGGTGACGCGCGCCTTGAGCCGCGAGGATTGAATTTCCATCAATGCGGCAAGCCCGTGCACCTCGGGCTCATTCGGCGCGATCTGTGCCAGTATGCGGGCGAGCCGCAGCGCTTCCTGACAGAGCAAGGGGCGCGTCCAGCTGCCGCCGGAGGTCGCCGCATACCCTTCGTTGAACATCAGGTAGAGCACCTCCAGCACCGAATCCAGCCGTTCCTTCAGCTCCTGGCCGGCCGGAATCTCGAAGGCTGCCCGCGCTTCCTTCAGCGTCCGCTTCGCCCGGACGATGCGCTGCGCGATCGTCGGCTCCGAGATGAGGAAGGCGCGGGCGATCTCATCGGCCGTCAGGCCGCCAAGCAGCCGAAGCGTCAGCGCTAACCGCGCCTCTCGGGACAATACCGGGTGGCAGGTCATGAAGATGAGCCGCAGCAGGTCGTCGCCGATCTCCTCAACCGTCTCTTCCGGGCTGTCGAAGAGATCGGCGCTGCGGCCGATCTCTTCGTATTTACGTACCTGCAGCTTATTCCTTCTGAACAGATCGATCGCGCGCCGTTTGGCGACGGCCGTCAGCCAAGCTCCGGGGTTATCCGGAATGCCGGTCTCCGGCCAGCGTTCGAGGGCGGACAGCAGCGCATCCTGCGCGAGGTCCTCGGCCAGCCCGACGTCACGGACCATACGGGTCAGGCTGGCGATCACCTTGGCGGATTCGATGCGCCAGACCGCGTCGATCGTGCGATGGGAGGCCGATTCCGTCATGATTGCCTGCGGCGCTCCATCTCCTGCGTAAGCGCTGCATGGTCCGCGAGCAGCTTCGCATCGTCCGTCAGCTCAGGCGCTTCGAACACTTGGCGAAGCTCGACCTGTCCTTCGCCGTAGCCATGGGGATCCGGCATGCGCATCGCCCATTCGATCGCTTCTTCGCGCGACTTGACCTCGATTAGCGTATAGCCGGCAATGATCTCCTTGGTCTCGGTGAAGGGGCCGTCCACGACCTTCGGCTTGCCCCCCGGCTCCGGATAGGAGATCCGGATCGCGTCGGTGCTCGGGTGCAGACCGTCGGCTGCGAGCAGCACGCCCGCTCTTGCCAGCTCCTCGTTGTAGCGCATCATCGCCTCGAACAGCTCCGGGCTAGGCGGCTTGCCTGCCTCCGAATCTTGGGTTGCTCTGACAATCATCATGAATCGCATGCGGTAACCTCTCCTTGCATTCAATTTTTGTGTTTCTATACGGACGACGAACGGGGTTCGGGATAATCGACATCGATCGGAACTTTTTTTGATTTCTTACGCTGTAAGCCGGAATCGGAGCGTGTCGATTATATTGATCTAGCCTTCGCGACAATATCATTCGTCAACTTACAGCAAGGGCGCCATTACAGACTATCTTCGTTATTGGGTTACCAATTCCTCTATTCGCCTATCTGCTTATGTCCCTAATCATCCGCCATCTTTTTGTGCGTGGAGCGCGCAAATTCATGCGTGCCGGCACGCCAATCTATGCGCGGCGGAATGCAAAGCTTGCGCGCAACGCTCGCCTCGTCTGCCCTATCATGGCATTAATACCGACGCACGTACAATTCCATGATTAGAAGGGTGTAGATGCAGATGTCTCACATGAGGGTTTCACGGGAAGGCGGAAGCGGGTCGATCTTTGCCAATCGCGTGATCCGTTCCATTTTGTTGTCCGCCGTATTTTTGCAGCTCGGCATTTGGGTTCGCAACTTCGCGGTCCTGCTGTTCGTCGCGGAACGGACGAACCAGGATCCGATCGCGGTATCGCTTATATCGGTTGCGGAGTACGCGCCGATATTCGTCTTCTCGTTCATCGGCGGGGCCTTCGCCGACCGTTGGCGGCCTAAGCGCACGATGGTGCTGTGCGACTTGCTCAGCGCGGCATCCGTCTTCGTCGTGCTGCTGACGCTGTTGTTCGGCGGATGGCAAGCCATCTTCTACGCGATGCTGGCATCCGCGATACTCTCCCAATTCTCCCAGCCGGCAGGCATGAAGCTGTTCAAGCTCCATGTGCCGGAGAGCCGGATGCAGACGGGGATGTCCATGTACCAGACGGTCCAGGCCGTATTCATGATCTTGGGGCCGATGCTGGGCACGCTCGTCTATTATCGGTTCGGGATTCAAGCGGCGATCGTCATCGTGGGCATCTGCTTCCTGCTGTCCGCGGCCGCGCTGCTGTCGCTGCCGAAGGACAACGCAGCGCCGCAGGCCGCTGCGGCCAGACTGTCCGAAGATCTTCTGGCAGGCTTCCGCCATGTCATGGCGAATCGCATCTTCCTGTACATGGGCAGCTTCTTCCTGGCTGCGGGCCTGGCGATCGGGTTGATGAATCCGCTCGGCATATTCCTGGTCACGGAGCATCTTGGCCTGAAGGAGGAACAACTGCAGTGGTTCACCGCCATGAACGGGGCCGGCATGATTCTGGGCGGCATGCTCGTGATGGGGCTGTCCGGACGCGTGCAGCCAAGGTCGATGCTCCTCGTCGGCTTCGTCTTCAGCGGCATTGCGGTGGCCGTGCTCGGTACGGTCCAGATACTTGTCGTGTCGCTGGCCGCGCAGTTCGTCGCTGGTCTCATGGTTCCGTTCATTCATATCGCTTGCCAGACGCTGATGATGACGCAGGCAGGGGAAGCGTTCGTCGGCAGGGTCACCGGCATCCTGACGCCGCTGTTCACGGGCGGCATGGTGCTCAGCATGAGCGTGGCGGGGATCATGAAGACGCATCTTCCGTTAACGGCGCTGTACGGAATGGCCGCCGGTCTGTTCCTGCTCGGCGCGATCGGGGTACTGCCGATGCTGCGCGGCAAGCAAGCCGCTCCGGTAAAGGCTGCCGCCGGTTATCGTCACTGAAGGGAGTAGAGCAATCACATGAACATGCTGCTATTGCAAGGGGGACTCATGTCCTTCCTCATCGGAATCTTGCTGTCGCTGCCGCTTGCCGCGGTCCACTACAATCAATCCCCGCCTTGGACGGCGGTGTTCGCGAACCCGCGCAAGCTGAAGTCCGCGCATCTCGATTTCTTCATGCAGGCGCTGGCCGCGGGCTTTGCGTATACGCTGGAGCGGGCTTCAGGCTCGGCGTTGCCGCTGTACATCGTCATTCCGCTGCTGTATGGAACGATCGGCAATCCGTTGATCCTGCTGCTGGAATCGATCGCGAACTACCGGGTCGGATTCATCGGCGCATGTTACCGGTTCATGAAAGCGACCAGCCCGGCACTGCTCATGCTGGCATGGTTCCTGCTTGCAGGGCGGTTCCTGCCGCTCTATGCCTGGCTATTCCTCGCTGTCTTCGCTGCCGCAGGGGCACTCGTCGTCTGGAGATACAGGCGCCGTAACGGAAGCGGGGAGGCGTAAGCATGCAGCAGACGGTTCTGATCACGGGCGGATCGAGCGGGATCGGCTTGGCATTGGCGGAGCAGTTCGCTGCGGACCGTTACCATGTCGTGTTGGCTGCGCGTTCCGAAGCGGAGCTTGCCGAGGCGCGGCAACGGCTGGCAGCCAAGTATGCCGTTCGCGTCACCGCGATTTCGGTTGATCTGGCTGCTGAGGAGGGTGTCGCGCTGCTGATGGATAAGCTGGAGCGGGAGTCGCTGCGGGTCGACGTGATGGTCAATAATGCCGGCTGCGGCTTCTACGGTCCCTTCTCGCTAACCTCCGAGCAGGACGAATGCGCGATGATCGATCTGAATATCAGGAATCTGACCCGCCTTACCAAGCGCGTGTTACCCGCCATGCTGGCAAGCAAGCGCGGAGGGATCATCAACGTGGCCTCGACCGCCGCGTTCCAGCCCGGTCCGTACATGGCCGTCTATTACGCGGCCAAGAGCTACGTCCTATCGTTCACGGAAGCGCTGGCCAGCGAGCTGCGAGGCACGGGGATTCAGGTGACGGCGCTATGCCCGGGGCCGACGGACACGCGCTTCGCCGAGCGCGCCGATGCCGCCGAGGCACGTCTCTTCGCGGCAGGCCGCATGCAGGCTGACGAGGTCGCACGGCAGGGGTATCGCGGCTATCGCCATGGCAGGCGCATCGTGATTCCGGGGTGGCGCAATCGCATGATGGCCCTGTCGGTACGGTTCGTCCCCCGGGCAGTCGTGCTAGCCATCGTGAAATTCCTCCACCGTACGAACTAACGGCTTCCGTTCGGTTTGCGTTATGGATATCATTTGTCTATAATGGATACTGTGGATCCATAATGAAACAACGATGATCGGAGGCGAACCGTATTGCAATTCTCCAAGAGCACGGGATATGCGCTGCATGCGCTCATTCATCTTGCTCGCGCGGAGCGGGGACAGTATGTCGGCATTAAGGAGCTGGCAGCGCTGCTCGGCGTTCCCGCGAGCTATCTGTCCAAGATCATGTCGAAGCTTCGGCAGGACGGCATCGTTCGCGCGGTAACAGGGCAGAGCGGAGGCTATGAACTGGCGCAGCCCGCAGCGGAAGTGACGTTCCTCGATGTCGTGCAGGTCATCGAAGGGCGTCAGCATCTGTATGACTGCCATACGATGAACGCGGAGGGGCATCCTTTGTTCTACGACGATGCTTCGGAAGGACATTGGAGCAAGGACTGCCTCGTGAAAAAAGTGATGCTAGGCGCCGAGTGCGAGATGTTTCGGTACCTGAAGCGCCATACGATACAGAACGTGCTGGACGAGGCTTCTTTTCACGCCTGCAATAACGGCGAATTAACGGGAGGGCGGTCATGATGGAGCAGTTGGTCGATGTAGGCATAATCGGAGGCGGACCGGCAGGCATGAGCGCGGCGCTGGTGCTGGGCAGGGCAAGGAAGAGCGTCGTCGTCATCGATGAGGGACGCCCGCGCAATCGGGTAACGCGCGAGTCGCACGGCTTCCTGACCCGAGACGGTGTCAGCCCGAGCGAATTCCGCCGGATCGCGAGGGAGCAGATCGGCGCTTACCCGTCGGTTCGGTTCGTGGAAGAGGCTGCTGCTCAGGTGGCCGGCACGGATGGCGATTTTCGCGTCATGACCGCGCAGGGAAGGACTTATCGGTGCAAGAAGCTGCTTTTTGCCACCGGCATGAAGGACTTGCCGCTCGACATAGCCGGCCTGTCGGACGTGTACGGCAAGAGCGCGTTCGTCTGCCCCTATTGCGACGGCTGGGAGCTGCGGGAGCAGCCGCTCGTCTTGATCCATAAGGGCGCGAGGGCGCTGCACGCAGCGAGAACATTGGCGGGCTGGTCGGATCTGTACGTCATCTGCACCGACGGGCCGGACGAAATGACGGAGGAGCAGCGCGAGGAGCTGAGGCGGCACAACGTGCCGGTCTTCGATTCGCCGATTCTGCGCATCGAGTCGGACGGGGAAGGCATCGTGCGGCAGGTCGTGCTGGAGGACGGGACGATCCTGCCGTGCAGAGGGATCTTCTTCGCGCCGAAGCTTGCGGCCGGATCGGAGCTGCCGCAGGCATTGGGCTGCCGGACGACGGATACAGGCATGGTCATTGCCGATCCGTTCGGCAAGACGAACGTGCCGGGCGTCTTCAGCGCCGGCGACGCCGCGACGGAGATGTATCAGATCGTTGCGGCAGCATCGATGGGATCGCTGGCAGGCGTAGGCATCAACAGCGAGCTGCTGGAGGAAGCGTGGACGAACAGCCGGCTCCAGGGGTGAAATAGATTCGGACCGCCAGGGATGCTATAATGTGCAGAGGAATAATCTAGCGATTGTCGGATACGAAATGGAGAGGTACATCATGCACGACGGAACGGATAACGGAATGGACGTACACGGCTTAACGCCGGACCAGCAGCTGGACTTGGGGGATTGGGCCGCAGGAGCGGAGCTGTTCCTGCTGGTGAAGAACGCGCTGCAGCGCATGGAGCAAGGTCAACTGCTGGAGGTACGCAGCACGAACACGCATATTAAGGACGACTTGCAGAGCTGGTGCAGGCTGAACAGGCACGCCTTCCTCATGGCGCTGGACGCCGGCGATCATTATCGCTACTTGATTCGGAACAACCCGACGAAGGCGCTGGAGCAGCCGGATTGGGGCATCAAGCTGCCGCTTCGCAAGGGAGACAGGCTGGATATCCGCGATTGGTTCGAGGGCCGGGTCGGCCAGCTGCAGGAGCACGCGCCTGCCTATGTCGGCTTCGTGCCGCGCGGTGCCGTGGCCGAGCCCGGGGTGCCGGATTTCGGCTTCACCCTCAACCAGAAGAACGACGTCTGGTCGGATAATCTGCTGGACCTGTACGAGCAGGCGAAGGACAATCAATGGAACGCGACCTCCGACATCGATTGGGATCAGCTTCCCGAGCTGCCCGAGGAGATGGAATGGGCCGTCTGCCAGATCATGACGTTCCTCGCGGAGAACGAATACTCGGCGCTCTACATTCCGGCCAAGTTCATGGCGCGCATCAATCCGCATTATATCGAGGCGCTCATGTACCTGTCCACGCTCATTCAGGACGAGTCCCGGCATATCGAGGCGTTCACGAAGCGGGCGCTGGCCGGAGGCGGGGGGCTGCAGTACTCTTCGACGCTGACCGAGCGTTCCTTGCACAGCCTGTTCATCCAGGAGGATTACTTCAAGTCGTCGTTCCTGCTGCATGTGCTGGGCGAAGGCACCTTCCTCGACCTCCTGACGTTCATCGAAGAGCATGCTCCGGATCAGGTAACGAAGCAGATCGTCACCTATGCCAAGATCGACGAAGGCCGCCATGTCGCTTACGGCATCGGGCACGTCCGACACATTCTTGCGCAGAATCCGGGCATGGTGAAGTCGCTGATCGAAGCGGCCGAGGAGCGCAACGAGTATCTCAGCGCGGCGGATGCGGGCGAGAACACGCACCTCATGGAGGCGATGGCGATTCTGGCCGGCGGCGGGCGCGGTCCCGAGCAGTTGAAGGCCGGATTCGAGCGCGTGAAGCGATTGAAGCAGGTCATGTATGAGCATCGGATTCAGCGTCTGCTGCAGGTGGGCTTGGATCGGGCGACGGCGGAGGCCATATCCCAATCCCACACCCCCAACTTCATGTAGGGTTCGCTTGTGATCGCGAAGTAACGCTTCGATGCGGATTCGGCGGCGAATCTTGAACGCTGGCGCACTTTCCGGTACTCACGTAGTTTTGACTACGCTCCGTTCCTCAATTGCTACCATCGTTCAACCTTCTTGGCGCTGACAAGCGAACTTTTAAAATAAGTAAGGAAAATGAATTACATAGGGAGAGTGTATGATGTCGACGATTTTGGAGCTAACGAAGCAAATTACGAAAGAAGTGATCGCGCCGCTGGCGGCGGAGATCGATCGGGAGCGGCGGTTTCCGAAGGAAGGCATGGAGGCACTTGCCAAGGCTGGGCTGTTCGGCCTGCTCATTCCGAAGGAACTAGGCGGACTTGGCGGCGACTTGACCGATTTGCCGGCCGTGACGGAGACGATCGCGGAAGCTTGCGGCTCGACGGCAATGTGCTTCTTGATGCATTCCTGCGCTACGATGGTGGTCGCTGCCCGCGCCACGGACGATCAGAAGGAACGCTACCTGCGGCCGATCGCCCGCGGCGAGAAGCTGGGCACGCTGGCGTTCAGCGAGACGGGGACAGGCGCGCACTTCTATGCGCCTGAGATTCAAGCGAAGCTGGAAGGCGGGCAATTCGTGCTGAACGGCAAGAAGAGCTTCGTCACGAACGGCGGAGTGGCGGACTTCTTCATCGTCATTACGAATGCCACGTCTCCGGAGCTGGGCACGGATATGATCATTGTCGATGCCGAGACGCCGGGCGTCCGCTTCGACGGCAAGTGGGAAGGGATCGGCCTGAGCGGCAACAACAGCATTGCGCTGTTCATGGAGAATGTGCGGGCAGGTCAGGAGCAGTTGGTCGGCGCGGAGGGCGACGGCATGGGGCTGATTTTCCAAGTCGTGGCGCCTACCTTCATTCTCGGCATTGCAGGCGTTAACGCAGGGCTCGCCAGAGGGGCATACCAGACCGCGCTCGGTCATGCCCAGTCGCGCAAATACGCGGACGGCCGAAGCTTGGCAGAGATTCAAGCGATCCAATTTTATCTGTCCGAGATGTTCGGCTGCGTCGAATCGGCCTCCTTATTCGTGAAGAATGCGGCTGCAAAGGCCGTTCAAGGGGATGCAGACGCGATCTTGCACGTCATGCAGTCGAAAATTCTTGCATCCGAGAACGCGATTCGCGTCACTAACCTCGCCATGCAAGTGTGCGGCGGACAGGGCTATACCCAGGCGCTGCCGGCCGAACGCTACCTGCGCGATGCCCGTGCAGGCGCAGTCATGGCTCCGACGACGGAAGTGCTGAAGGAATGGGTAGGCAAGTCTGTCGCAGGCGTGCCGTTGTTCTAATTAACTTCGATAAGGAAGAGAGCGTGATTACTCTTAATGGCTGCGAATAAACCGATTATGCTGGGCGCGGTAGCCTACGATCCGAAAGTCATTCCGATCTGGGACATCATCCGCGATTACTATCAGCAGAACGATTGTCCGCTCGACTACGTGCTGTTCTCCAATTATGAAGCACAGGTTGAGGCGCTGCTGAACGGTTTCATCGATGTCGCGTGGAATACGAACGTTGCCTATGTGCGCATTCAAGAGCGGTTGGGCGGCAAGGCGAGGGCGTTGGCGATGCGCGATACGGATATCGGCTTCACGTCGAAAATCATCGCGCGGACGGATAAGGGCATCGCGTCCCTCGCGGATCTGAAGGGCAAGCGTCTGGCGCTCGGCAGCGCCGATTCCGGCCAGGCGGCCATTCTCCCTTACCACTATGTGAAAGAGAGCGGCGTCGATCCGGAGAAGGACCTGACGCTGATCCGCTACAACCTCGATGTCGGCAAGCACGGCGACACCGGCACGAGCGAGCTCGAGGTGGTTCGGGCCTTGCAACAGGGCGAAGCGGATGCGGGAGCCGTCGGGGAATCGACTTGGATCCGGCTGCTGGAGCAAGGGCAAGTGAACACGGAGGAGATCCGGGCGATCTGGACCTCCCCGGGGTATAGCCATTGCAACTTCACGGTGCTGCCGTCGATGGACGAGGCGCTGGCGCAGCGGTTCACCGACCTGCTCTTCGCGATGGATCCGACCGTGCCGGACATTCGCAAGATGATGGAGATGGAAGGCTTGAACGAATGGGTAAGAGCCGAAGGCGCCGGCTTGGAAGGGTACCGCGTGCTGTTCGACGCGATGCAGGACCAGAAGCTGACCTAAGCGAGTGCGAAGACCGTTCTCCCTGCCGGAGGACGGTTTTTTGCTATGTATAGATATCCATAGAAGAATGGCAATCGGAGAAGCGGCTTGCAGAGCAGCACACACGCTCGTGCTGCTCTCGTTACGGCGCTTCTCCGCGTTAAGAGCGGCTCCTCAAGACCGAACGCGCGCAGCCACCTGGTCGAGCGTAAGCCCCCCAAGCTGCGGGAAGCCCGCACCCTCGAGCGCGATCGTCTTGCCGTCATGCACGGGATACACGCCCTGCCATCCGCCGATGATCGTGTACACGTCCTGCCGAGGGAGCTTCTTCAAGAAACAGACGTATGTCCCTTCGACGATCGGCCCTGGATAAATGTTGTTGAGCGGGTCCTTGGCGGCGGGGAGCGGTTCGATGCCGGTCGATAGGACGCGGATCAGCCGCGACGATTCGCCCTTCAAGGAACGTTCGACATGGAACGTCTGGGTAAAGTTGACCAGCTTGCCGCTCTTGACTTTCTGCCCGGTATCGAGCTCCCGGTCGGCACTGTCGAACCAGCCGTATGCAATGCGATCGGCACTGCCGATCAACGAGGCTTCGCTGCTTACCGGCTCGCTTTTGACGATGATTTTGCGAATATTGACTTCTTGGCTTACTTGCGCGTCGGCAGGCGCGGCAAGGATGACGGTCAGCGCGGTGATCGCGGCGGCAACAGCTGCGAGCAGCCAGATCGGACGCTTCAACATTCCATCACCTCCCTTCGTCTCGTTCATGGTCAGACAGATGTATTATGAACAGCTGTGCTGTTAATAATCCCCATAGCCGCTTGCGGTTCTCGTTATATATGTTATAATTAACATATGTTATCTATAGTAATTGGGGGTGCCGCAATGTCACTTAATCATGCCATTCTAGGCATTGTAAGCAGTGAGCCGATGACCGGCTACGACTTGAAGAAGATTATGCAGGATTCCGCGTACATGCCTTGGTCGGGCAATAACAACCAGATCTACAAGGCATTGGTGGAGCTGTTGGAGCGCGGGTACTTGACGAACGAAGTCCAGCATCAGGACGGCGCGCCATCGAAGAAAATTTACACGATTACCGAACAGGGACTTGCGGAGCTGAAGCGGTGGACGCTGGAGGAGCCGGAGCTGCCGGAGTTCCGCAAAGTATTCCTCATCCGCCTTGCCTGCTCCGGGCAGCTGTCCGACGAGGAGCTCGCCGGATTGCTGTCCGGCTATGAGGAGGAGCTGACCTCGATGCTGCTGTATCGGGAGGAGAGGCACCACCGCGAGTCGGCAGTGAAGCAGTTGGATGGCGCGAGGGATAGACTCATCCGAGACATGATTCATGAGAATGTCATGGGCTTCTACAGGCAGGAGATGGCATGGGTGCAGGAGCTGCGCGACAAGTTAATCGGGCTGCGGCAAGGGAAAGGAGGCGAATGAGCCGTGAAATTTACGGTGATTAAACGTGAGGGGACAGGTGGAGGCATAGGTGCAGGCGCATACCTCATGAGCGAATCGGCACAAGCTCCGCTTCGCAGCGAAGCGGATGTGATGGATGTGATCGCGGCCGCTTGGGAGCATGAGGTGTCCAAGGTGATGCTGCAAGAGCAGGCGCTGTCTGACGAGTTCTTCCAATTGCGGACAGGTCTTGCCGGCTACGCGCTGCAGAAGTTCGTGAACTACAGGATTCGCACGGCGGCGGTCATCTCCGACGAGGCAGCCATTCAAGGGCGTGCCAGGGAAATGGTGGCGGAGCTGAACAAGGGCCGCGATTTTCGCGTATTCGCGTCTATGGATGAGGCGGAGGCTTGGCTGCTGGCGGATTAAGGCTGCTTCATAGGGAAGAACGGGAAGAACCGTCCAGCCATTCGGCCCGGACGGTTCTTCTTGCTGCCGGTTCGCCTACTTATACAGCACGTCATCCCGCAAGGAGCCGACGGTTCGCAGCGCTTCGTCGATGTCGGCAGTCTCCACGTCGAAGCGCGCGAGCGCGTCCCCGAGATGCCGCACGATCGCGTCATAATGAACGGGCTGCAGGTTCATGCCGGTATGCGCCTTAGCCATCGATTGCCCGGTGTAGTTGGCGGGCCCGCCCAGCGCGTAGCTGATGAATTTGGTCTGGTGGCTGCGCTGCTTCCCCATGTCCGTATTGGCGAAGAAGCGGTTGACGGTCTCGTCGGCCAAGACGAGCTTGTAGAAATGGTCGACGACCTTGCTGATCGTCGCCTCGCCGCCGAGCTTCTCGTAGAGCGAAGCCGTCTGATTCGTAGTCATCTTGCATCTCCTCATTCCAGTCGATAATGGTCATGCACGCGGATAATGTATCCAGCGCATACCGGAAATATGTGATTCAGATGAACCGCGACGGCGGCGTATCGTAAAATTTCTTGAACGCCTTGGAGAAGCTGTAGGCATCCGGATAGCCGAGTTGATCCGCGATCTCCTTCACCGAATAGGAGCGTTTATACAGCAGCTCCCTTGCCTTATGCATGCGCAGATGATACATGTATTGCCCCGGCGTCAGGCCGAGCGCACGCTTGAAGTAGGCGATGAAATATTTCTCCGACATGCCGGCAAGGTGCGCAAGTTCGGGAATGCGAGGCGGACGGCGGAGCTGGTCGTTCATGCGCTGAAAGACGGGCTGCAGCGTCGCGATGTCGGCGGGCGGACCCGAGGCGCGCGGCAGTCGGAAGCTGCCCGAATAGCCTCCGGTCGCATAAGCTTGCAGAATGGCGGACAGCAGCATCAGGAGAGCGCCTCTCAGCCGCATGGCGGACATCGGGCCGCGCGACTTGAATGACGGGTAGGCCAGCCGGAACAGCTCCGTCTCCTCCGCGATCAGCTGTCCGGGAACGATGCCTGAGAGGGGGTATTCGTTCAAGATGGCCGGCCGCTCGCCTAGATCGAAATCGAAGTGGGTAAAAATAAACCGGCATCCGGCATCCGTCGTGAATGCGCGATACGGCTGACGGGGATAGAAGAAGACGACATCGCCCGGCTGCGCCGTATGCGTCTGCCCGTCGACGACGATCCTGACCTCGCCCGAGAGGACCAGCCAGATGTCATAGTCGCCGTGCTCTTTCGTCTCGGACCAGCCGCTGTCGTGGCTCTCCTCGTGGCAGGCTCGGATGCGTACCGTAATTTGCTCCGATAACGTATTGAAGATATCCAGGTTTCCCATCCCCCACTGCCTCCCCAAGAACTGACAATATTACATCTATACTATTATTCCGTTATTTCGGTTGCAATCCATAAGTTATCGAATCGTACTATATGACATCGATAGCTGACTTTCTAATATTCTCAGCAAGCCGTCCGCTAGGTAGGATGAAGAGGTAGATTCCTTAACCAATCTAACGGAGGTTAGAATTATGACACAGATGCAAGAGCCCCTAATGACCCGCCCGAAGGTCGTCGTCATCGGCGCGGGGAGCCTGTTCTTCGGCAGGCAATCGATCTGGCAGATGGTCAGCTCGCCTTATCTGAATCAAGGAACCCTGGCATTCGTGGACACGGATGAAGCACGGCTGCAGAAGATGGTGACGCTTGCGAGGAAGGTAGCGGCAGCGAATGGCGTCGAGCTGAAGGTCGAAGGATCAACGGACCGCAGGGATGTGCTGAAGGACGCCGATTTCGTGGTGCTGAGCTTTGCGAAGGACACGGTCAAGTATCGGGATATCGATTGCCGGATTTCGGAGAAGTACGGCATTCGCATGTGCTCCGGCGATACGATCGGACCTGGCGGGATATTCCGCGCAATGCGGGAACTTCCTGTCATAATGGAATGTGCCCGGGACATCGAAGAGATCTGCCCGAATGCTTGGGTCATTAACTATATTAACCCTTCGGCCGTTAACGGCATCGCGCTCAGCCGCTATGCGCCGAAGCTGAAGAGTTTCGCGCTGTGCGACGGCTTGCACTTGCCGAAGATGAAGGATGAATTCGCGGTTCGCGCGGGGATCGTCGACGACGTGAAGTCGGTCACGCCTGAGATCGATGCCCGATTCGATCTGCGGATCGCCGGGGTGAACCATTTTACATGGATGCTTAAGGCTGCCTATGACGGGCGGGACGTCATGCCGGAGATCGGCGAGTCCATACGGGTCGAAGCGGTGCGCTTGACGGATGGCGGAGACGTAGGCGCGAAGGCGCTGCATAACTCGGCCATCGGCTACGAGCTGTACCGGGCTTTCGGCTACGTGCCGACCTGCGTCGGGCATACGAAGGAATACGTCCGGTTCTGGCAAGGGATCGGGACGATGTCCGAGACGATCCCTCAGCTCTCGATCTGGTCCGCGCCGGAGCGCTATAAGCGCCATGAAGCGATGTGGGACGACGTTGATGCCTTCATTACGGGCAAGCGGCCGATCGAGGAGTACATGACGGCTTACGGTCCGGACCATGCGACGGACATTATCGAGAGCATGGTCGGCGGGCTGGGCAAGCCGTTCTACATCAACGCCATGAATGAAGGCGCCGTAACGAATATGGCGGCCGACGCATTCCTGGAGCTATGCTGCAAGCCTACGCTGGACGGAATCGAACGGTTCCCGGTCGGCGAGATGCCGAAGGGGCTGCGGGGCATGCAGGAATTGGTGCTCGACACGCATGAGCTGACGGTCGAAGCGGTCGTCGAACAGAGCTTCGATAAGCTGCGCCGGGCGATGCTGACGGATCCGTTGATCCAATCCATTCATGACGCCGATGCCATTATCAAGGAGCTGCTGGAGCTGGAACGCGATGCGATTCCGGCGGCATGGTACGCATGATTTGGAGCCAAACCGGACATGGCGACGCTGCTCGGCTCGGATAAGGATCGCTTTCATATCGCATGATCGATCGACAAGGACCTCAGCCGTTGGCTGGAGTCCTTGTTCTGCTGCGATTTCCTGCTCCTCCGGCAGGCGATGATGCCCTTCCCGGCTGCCGGCCGCATCGCGACGCGGTTGCAGGAATCTCTCGATTATCCATACCATTTCTATATTTCGGGTTATATTTCTGCATTTGGGGCAGGCGTATACTAATCGTGTAAGCGCTTAACAAATTTAATGGGATGAAGGAGATGATGAATTGACGAGACGAGTATTGAGCATCTGCCTCACGGTTGCGATGGCGTTCACGCTGCTTAACGGCGTCCTATCGCCGAACAAGGCGAACGCGGCACCGATTCACGAGGCGATGCGGGACAAATGGAAGGAGATGCTGACAGGCGGCGACCTGGACACATCGGACCCGAACGTGGCGGCGAAGGCAGCCGCTCTGGGTCAAGAAGCTTATGGTTTATGGCAGAGCATGGACAAGTCCCCGACAAGAACGTACCTATGGAGCGACAAGCCCAACCTTAACAACTCGCGGCATATTCGCGACGTGTTCTTACGGCTGAAGACGTTGGCGATCGCATACTCGACTGAGGGTGCGGTAACGACATCCGTCACGCCGCAAGCGACGCTCTATCAGAATGCCGCGCTCGGCACGGACATTGCCGAGGGGCTGCACTACATGCTGGAGACCCGTTATAATGCCACCAGGACGATTCCGTCATCCAGCGGTACCAGCTTGCAGTGGGACTGGGAACTCGGCATTCCGGTCCAACTGAACGACGCGATCGTGCTGATGTACGATCTGCTCGACCAAGAGACGATCGACCTCTATACGGGGGCGATCGATCGCTTCACGCCTGAAGTGAGGCAGACAGGCGCCAACCGGGCCTGGCGGGCGGTCATTGTCGGCGTCCGGGGCATCGTCGGCGAGGACGATGACAAGATCGCTGCCGCGCGCGACGGATTGAGCAACATATTCGACTACGTCACGAACGGCGACGGCTTCTACGTGGACGGATCGTTCATCCAACATAGCACCATCTCCTACAATGGCGGATACGGCCTCAGCCTGCTGGAGGTCGTCAGCCAACTGATTTACGTCTTGCACGATACTCCATGGGAGCCGACGGACCCGGATTACGCCAACGTATGGCAGTGGGTCTATAAGTCTTATCAGCCGCTCATCTACAAGGGCGCCATGATGGACATGGTTCGCGGCAGGGAGATCTCGCGTTACACGGAGGAGGACCATGTCGTCGGGCACCAAGCGATACGCGGCATTCTGAGGCTCAGCGAAATCGCGCCTAGCGCCGATGCGCTGGCTTTCAAGCGGATGGTCAAGGGATGGATTCTGTCGGATTCGTACCGCGACTTCCTGGAGCACGCGCCGCTCGCGTATATGACGCTGGCCGACGAGATCCTGGCCGACTCGTCGATTGCGCCGGCGGACGAGCTCATTCTGTATCGGCAATTCACCGGCATGGATCGGGCCGTCCAGTTGCGCCCGGGCTACGGCTTGGGACTTGCGATGTTCTCGAGCCGGATCTCGAGCTACGAGGCGATCAATTCGGAGAACAACAGGGGCTGGTATACGGGAGCGGGAACGACATACCTCTATAATAACGATCTTGGGCAGTACAGCGAAGATTACTGGCCGACGGTCGATTCCCGCAGGCTTCCGGGCACGACCGTGCTGTCCCAGCAGCGCGTCTATGAACTGAACAACAGCTCGAACCGCAACACGAAAAATTGGGTCGGAGGCACGGAGCTGCTCGGAACGTACGGCGTCTCCGGCATGGATCTGGGCTACAAGGCTCAGACGCTCGGCGGCAAGAAATCCTACTTCATGTTCGACGACGAGATCGTCGCGCTGGGTGCCGGCATCACCAGCACGGACGGGATCCCCGTCGAGACGATCGTGGAGAACCGCAAGCTGAGCGGCGCGGGGACGAATGCTTTTACCGTCAACGGCACAACGCAGCTGACGGGCTTCGAATACTCGGAGCTGGCAGAGATTAGCGAAGTGGGGGGAGGAGACTTCTCCATTCCGTCGCCTCCGGTCCCGGAGACGATCTCCGGCGCGGATTGGGCGCATCTGGCCGGTAACGTGGCAGGCGCGGATATCGGCTATTACTTCCCGGAGACGACCGACCTGAAGGCCGTCCGCAACACCAGGGAAGGCAACTGGAAGAAAATCAACGGAGCAGGAACGACCACCGTGCATGCCCGCCATTATCTGACGATGTGGATGGATCATGGCACGAATCCGACGAATGCGGACTATCAGTACGCGCTGCTGCCGAACAAGTCGAGCTCGCAGGTGAGCAGCTATGCCGCGAACCCGAACTTCGAGGTGATCGAGAACTCGACGAGCGTGCAAGCTGTCAAGGAGAACACGCTCGGCATCATCGGCGCTAACTTCTGGACCGACACGACGAAGAGCGCCGACCTTATTACGGTCAACAAGAAGGCATCCGTCATGACGAAGGAGACGGGCACGGCCAGCCTGGACGTGTCGGTATCCGACCCGACGCAGGCAAACACGGGCACGATCGAGGTTGAACTGAACCGCACGGCCGAAGCTTATACCGTTGATTCCGGCATCACGGTCGCGCAGCTCGCGCCGACGATCAAATTCACGGTCAATACGAATCTCGCGAGGGGCAAGACGTTTCATGCCCAGTTCACCGACATCGGTCCGGGCGGCGGCACCGGCGGGAATCCCGATCCCGAGCCAATCGTGAGGATTGTGGACAATGCAGATACGACCGGCGTCACGAAGGTCGGCCCGTGGAAGCTTAACAACGACGAGACCGATCGCTACGGGGATAACTACCTGCATGACGACAATGATGGCAAGGGCGACAGGAGCGTGACGTTCACGCCGGATCTGCCGCAAGCCGGCACGTACGAAGTCTCGATTATGTATGCGGACCACTTCAACCGCGCGACGGATGTGCCGGTGACGGTCACGTTCGACGGCGGCACCGACCCGCATGAGATCGACCAGACAAGCGGCGGCGGCGTCTGGCAGACGCTCGGCGAATATGAGTTCGCTGCCGGAACGTCAGGCTATGTCACGGTCAGCAATGCGGGCACGACCAAGCATGTCGTCGCGGACGCGGTGAGGTTCGAATTCATACCGGATCCGCCGGCCCCGGACCCGATTATTATCGACAACATGGATACCGGGCCTCGGCCAACAGGGTGGAAGGTATCGTCGAAGCAGAGCGACCGCTACGGCGAAGACTACTGGCATGACGACTTCGCCGGCCAGGGCACGAAAAGCGTGACGTTCACGACAAACGGCATCACGGTTCCGGGTACGTACAAGGTGTTCATGATGTGGGCGCAGCATGAGAATCGCGCGACGAACGTACCGGTCGATATCGTGCATGCGGACGGTTCGGACGAGGTATTCGCGGATCAGTCGGAGGTCGGCTCGGGCGGCGTATGGAACGAACTCGGCACGTATGAATTCGATACGACAGGGAGCGTGACGATTCGCAACGATAACGCGAACGGTTACGTGGTTGCCGATGCCGTGAAGTTCGAGTACGTCCCATGACGGATGCAATATATTTCATGTAAGTTCAATCACTAGTGAGCCATGTATAGCTTCACTCCTCTTGAATGGGTCTCGACAACTTCATTCCAGAGGAGTAGCTGTGCATTGGCTCCTTTGGCCTGGTCGCATTACGATGTCAGGACGCATTGGGTGCGGTAATGCTGGCGGCTAGAGAAATTGACGCATATAGGCCGTCAGGGAGATTATCCCTGACGGTTATTCTTTTTGATTCGGTATGGTCGGCTGCGTGCGGAATGAAGATCTCGATAACGAGTACCATTTCTCTATTTTTGGTCATTTTGCCATTACTGGGGGCGGTATATAGTGGGGATGTAAGGGCTTACTGCCCAACGAAGACAGGGAGATGATGAGATGAGCGGACAAGCGATCGGCATCCGGCAGGTCGTTCCTACCCAGAGAGAAGTATCGAACGATTTGCTGCACATGATTTTGGCAGACGTCATCGAAGTGCTCCGCGGAGTAATCGCCGAGGTGGTCCCGAATCCGAGCTTGTTGGAACGGCTGCATCCCGATCAGGATATCCGGCTGGCAGGGGTCGATGCTGCGGGTCTTCGTGAATTGGCCAGACGACTCGAACGCTGCTATGCCATAGCGATCGAGGAGCAGGAGCTGTCGAATGCGCGCCATGCGACGCTTGTATCCATTTCCAGATACATTCTGCGGCGGCTTGAGCTGTACAGGGGCATGGGGCAAGCTTGAGCGCGGCTCAGATGCGGTGCTGATTCCGGTATTCGGATGGCGGCATCCGCAGCTTGCCCGCGAATACGCGGCTCAAGTAGAAGCCGTTGCTGTAGCCGCAGGCGAGCGCGATCTGCTCGATCGTCATCGACGTATGCGTCAAGAAATGGCAGGCCTTGTCCAAGCGAAGCGATTCGACATAGGCGGACGGCGTCATGCCGTACGCTTGGCGGAAGCGTCTCGTCAGCTGCACCGCTGACAGTCCGACGGCCTCCGCAACCGATCCGATCGATAACGGCACGTCGCATGCGCCATCCAGCATGCGGCGTGCTTCTTCGATCTGGGGCTCAACGGCGGCATACGGCTCCGGCGAAGCGTGCAGCGACTGCTCGAGGGCATGAAGGCGCAGCAGGTCGAGCAAGGCGTGGCTGCGCCAATGCCGGTAGGCCGCGTGCTGCGCATGAGCCGGCGAACGCAGCGACGACAGGGTCGAGCGGAAGCGCTCGATGGCTGCGAATCCGATGCATGCCCCCGCCTGCCATGCGTTCGACGCAAGCGTTCTTCCTTGTTCATCCAGCCAGTGGAACAGGAAATAATGGAACGTAATCGGCTGCTCCGTTCGCCGCCGGAAGGGGAGGCCGGGCGGGCAAACGACGAGCTGCCCTTCCGCGGCAGCGCCCTCGACATCCCCGACGGCATACTTGAATTCCCCCTCCTCCACCGCGAAGGCTGCCCACTGCTCATACGTATCGACTACCACTTCGAAGCGCGGCTTGCGCTCGTAATAATGATGCCGCACGACCAAGATCGAATGTTCCCAAGGAGAAGGCAACGCCATTCGTTTTTCACCCCGCTTAGTGAAATAAAGTATATGCTGATTATAATTATAGTGCATGGTAACAGCGAATTGAACCCCTCTATAATGATAGTAAATGAATAGAGGAGGAACTACGATGCATATTGTTGAACCAGCAAGGAAAATACCCGTCTATCATGAAGCCGATATCTGCGTGCTCGGAGGCAGCTGTACCGGCGTCTTCGCTGCGGTGCGCGCGGCGAGGCTCGGCGCGAAGGTCGTCATCGTCGAGAAGCAGAACGCCTTCGGCGGCGTCGCGACATCGGGACTCGTGAACATCTGGCATTCGCTGTTCAATACCGAATTCGATAAGCAGATCATTGCGGGGCTGACCTGGGAGACGATCGAACGCCTGCGGCGGCTGGGCGCGGTGAAGGCGGAGCAGAAGAGCCATTCCGTCGGCTACGTGCTGAATACCGAGGAGCTGAAGATTGAGCTCGATCAGCTGATCGTGGAGAACAAGGTCAAGGCCTACCTGCATACCGCGTTCGTCGCTCCGCACGTAGAGGATGGCGAGCTGCAGGCGGTTATCGTGGAGAATAAGTCCGGCAGGGGCGCGATCCGCGCGCGTGTCTTCATCGATGCGACCGGGGATGGCGACTTGTGCGCGAGACTTCGCCTCGATCACCGGGTCTCTTCGCATTTTCAACCTTCGACGACCTGTGCCAAGATCAGCGGCTGGGGCGACAGCTTCGAGACTCAAGATGACGTGACGGGCAATGATCGGCTGATCGGGCTCGATCTGCAGGAGGCGCGGCTTGCCTATCGCGACGAATTCCAACTGCCGGAAGGCTTCGGCTGGGGCAGACATGTGCCGGGGACGAAAGATGTGTACATGTATGCGGGTACAAGGGTCTACCACGCGAACAGCGCAGACGGGGAACAGCTGACGCAGGCCGAGATCGAAGGCCGCAGGCAGGTTCGGGCGATCATGGATCTGATCCGGAAGCACGGGCCTGAGAATCGCCTGGCGCTCGTCTCTCTGCCGTCCTATATCGGAACGCGCGAGACGCGCCACATCGATTGCTTGTACAGGCTGGCCGGCGAGGAGGTGCTGCTCGGCCGATCCTTCGACGATGCGATCGCCTACGGAAGCTATCGCGTCGATATCCACCATCAGGACAAGCCGGGGCTGACGTTCAAGTACCTGGACGGCGTCCGGGTCTACGTGCGCCCAGGGCATCCGAATGTCATCGATAGATGGCGGGATGAACTGCCCGAGGACCCGACGTTCTATCAGATTCCGTATCGCAGCCTGCTGCCGAAGGGGCCTTATACGAATGTCATCGTGGCCGGACGGATGATCGATGTCGACGATGAAGCCTTCGGAGGAGTGCGCGTCATGGTCAACATGAACCAGACGGGCGAAGCCGCGGGCGTGGCCGCATATCTGGCGCTGCATCAATCCCGATCGGTACGGGATGTGGAAGCTGCCGAGCTGCGAAGCAAGCTGCATGCAGGCGGATCGATCATGCTATAATCGCACTACGGCTGCTATGCTGTGCATGCGTTAGTAGGGATGGGGATCGCGAAGGAGGCTGCAACCGATGAAGGTTCTGATTATCGAGGACGAGCCGCAGGCGCTCGAAGGCTTGCGGCGGATGATGGAACGGTTGGACGCAAGAATCGAGCAGGCCTTCTTCTGCGACCATGCGGCCGAGGCGATGACAGTGATGGAGGAGCACCGTCCGGAGCTGATCGTGACGGATATCATCCTGCCCGACTCGACCGGATTGGATCTGCTCGAACAAGCGCAGATCGCGGATTATGCGCCTAAGGTCATTATCGTAAGCGGTTTCGATGATTTCGAATACGCCAAGCGCGGGATGAAGCTGGGCGCCGTCGACTATTTCCTCAAGCCGTTCGATACGGAACAGTTCTGCCAGAAGATCAAGGATTGCCTCGCATGGATCGAGGACGAGCGGCATGAGCGGATGGAGCATGAGCGGGCTGTCGAGCTGGCCCATCTCGGCACGAGGTCGATGCGGGATATGTTCCTGCTCGGATTATGCATGCAGCCTTCCTCCCTGCAAGAGCATGTGCTGCACCGGCTGCGGACCTGGGGCCTCACGTGGATGGCCGAGAGTCCGTACACGATCATCGCGCTTACCACGCGCACGCTGGCCGCGGAGCTGACCGAGCAAGAGGAGGAGCTGCAATCGTTCGCGACGGGCAATATCCTCGAGGAGCTGCTTGAGGATTATCCGCCAGCCGTAACGTTCAGGAATGCGAAGAAGTATTGGGTCATCGTGACGCCGCATGAAGTGAACGGCGAGATGCTCGATACGATTGGTGCCATCATACGCCGCTACCAGAAGGCAGAAGCGAGAATCGGCGTCAGCGAGCGCATGAACGGCTTCCAAGGGCTCAATGCCGCCTATCGGCAAGCGATGGATTGCCTGCGCGCCGCACTGCTCTCGGGCAATGAGGAGTGGGTGAGCTATGAGCAGTTGAAGCCCCATATGATGGATATGGCGCAGGATATCACCGCCTGCATGGCGGATGCGATCCGGGCCGGCAATGAGGGATTGATCCAGGAAGCGGCGATCATGTACGTCAGGAGCCTAGTGATCAAGGGCAATGCGGTGAGACCTGCCGATATCTCGCAGCGCTGCATGGATTGGGTCATGGAGCTTCAGAGCCTGCTGCGCAAGACGAACGGAAGCGCAGCCGAGATCGGCGAGATTCCGGTGGCATTGTGGGACGAGTTGGACGGCTGCACCTCCATGGATGACGTCAGCTGGTCGCTGGCGCGCTATTACACGGGATTGGCATGGCAGCTCAAGGGCGTGAACAGGAATTCGATTATCGAGCAGGCGCTCAAGGTCATTCATGCAGGCTACATGCGCGAGCTGAAGCTGCAGGACCTGGCCGACGGGCTGTCGCTGCATCCCGTCTGGCTCAGCCAGCTGTTCAAGAAGGAAGTCGGCGCCAACTTCCTGGACTATGTCACGGATCTGCGCATACAGAAGGCCAAGGAGCTGCTGCGGCAATCGAATAGCAAGATTTATGAAATCGCGGCGTCGGTCGGCTATCAAGACGTCCATCACTTCGGTCGCCTGTTCAAGAAGAAGACAGGGATCACCCCGAAGGAGTTTCGATACGGCAAATGACGATTATCGGGAGTCTTTGGAAGCGGTCGACGTTGTTCACGAAGCTGCTGTTCGTCCTGATCGTGACGGTATCGCTGCCCATTGCGGTGCTGGGGTATGTCTCCTATGAGCGATCCAAGGACCAGATCGAGGAAGTCGCGAACGTGTTCCTGGCGGATAACGTGAATCAGAACAGGCAGCGCATGGAACGATTTCTACGCGAGGCGGAGACGCGCTCCGAAGCGGTCATCGCGTCGGAGGAGCTGCAAGAACTGCTCGAGAGCCCGCCGCCGAATATCGTCACGGAAGAGCTCGAGTTCATCCGCACCATGAACGGCCTGATCTCCGAATTGAGGGGCCCGTTCGAGCTGTATATTTTTCCGAAGGCATACGATCGATACCCGAATTACAACAACCTAATGCAGTACCGGCAGGTGAATCCCTCCGAGGCGATGTTCGCCGAGGCCGCGAGGCTGGAGGGCAGAGGGTACTGGACGCATGAGTGGAACAAGCAATGGAAGGCTCCGGACTTCATCTACGTACGCCAGATTCGTTCGCTGGACGTGTTCGCGCCGGTCGGGGTCATGGCGATCCGCGTCCCGCACTTCATGATCCGCTCCGAGCTTGTCGGTCCTACCTTATATCCGCAGGCCGAGCTGATGATCACGGACGCGATGGGGAAGATTCTGTCCCATCCGACTGCCGCGGAATACGGCAAGCCCTCGATGATCAGCGGCGGAGAGCGCGAATACTTGCATGCCTCGCATGAGCTGTCTGCGGAAGGCTGGAGTCTCTCCATCGTGCTGAAGCGGGACGTCATCACGGCATCCCTCGGCGAAGTGAGACGATTCTCGCTGTGGATCGTCGTCATCAGCCTATTCGCCATTACCGTGCTCTTGTATTTCATTGCGAGGACCTTCACGAATCCGATCAAGCTGATTCTGCGCTTCATGAAGCGGGTGCAGCTCGGTCAACTGGAACCGATCCCCGATCAGCAAGAGCGGTATGACGAGATCGGTCAGTGGATGAAGGGCTATAACGCAATGATCGGCAGCTTGCTGGAGCAGATGGATAAGATTCGGCACATGGAGCGCGAACGGCAGGATCTGGAGCGGCAGATGCTGATGCTGCAGATCAATCCGCATTTTCTGTACAACACGCTGGATTCGATCAAGTGGAAGGCGCAGAAGCTGCAGGAGCCCGGCATTGCCGAGATGGTGACGCGGCTGGCAAGCATGTTCCGGTTCACGCTCGGCGACGGAGGCGGCTGGACGACGGTAGAGCGGGAGATCGAGCACGTGAAAAATTACGTCGCGATCGAGCAGTTGCGCAACCCGGGGCAATTCCGCGTGCTGTATCATGTCCAACCGGAGCTCTACGGGACGGGCATGCTGCAGCTGATGCTGCAGCCGCTCGTCGAGAATGCGATTCGGCACGGGATGGGCAAGCGCAAGGAGAAGAACGGCAAGATCATCGTATCGGCATACAGGACGGATGATGGAGACATGGCGTTCACGGTCGAGGATAACGGGCCCGGCGCGCAAGCGACGCAATCGCCGGGCGGCATCGGCATCAGCAATGTCGAACGGAGGCTTGTCCTTCATTTCGGAGAGGCGTACAAGCTCCGGATCGAATCTTCCGGGCAGGGCTTCAAGGTCACGCTGCGGCATCCCGTGCGAGAGGGCGGCAACACGCTAAGAATGCACCCATAAAGCTTAAGAATAACCCGTATTTTCACTCGAAAATACGGGTTATTCTTGTGTTAGCAGACGGAGATACCCTACTCGCAAAGGAGACATTCCATGAAGAATCCGATTGAAGTCCAGCCAGCCAAGCCGCCGGACCTGTTCGGCAAGATCGGCCTCTGGTTGGCCGCGAAGGGCGCCCTGTTATGGAAACACCGCATCCTGTACCTGATGCTGCTGCCCGGATTGATCTATTACATCCTGTACCGCTATGCGCCGATGGCCGGGGCGATCATCGCCTTCAAGGATTTCAACGTACTGAAGGGGATATTCGACAGTCCGTGGGCAGACCCGTGGTACAAGCATTTTCAGGCGTTCTACGAATCGCCCTACTTCTATCAGATTCTGACCAACACGTTCCTGATCAGCTTCTACAAGCTGCTGTTCGGCATGCTGCCCGGCATTCTGCTGGCCGTGCTGCTGAACGAAGTCCGCGTGCAGCTGTTCCGCAGAGTGGTGCAGACGGTTACTTATCTGCCGCATTTCCTCTCTTGGGTCATCATCTACGGCATCTCGCTGTCGATGCTCTCCGAGACGAGCGGGCTCATCAACATGTGGATCAAGGCGAGCATCGGACACAGCATTCCGTTCCTCACCTCGACGGAATGGTTCCGCAGCATACTCGTCGGCACGGAGATCTGGAAGGATACCGGCTGGAGCGCGATCATCTACCTCGCCGCAATCGCGGGCATCGACCCGTCGCTCTACGAAGCCGCGAGGGTCGACGGCGCGGGACGCATCCGCAGTATCTGGCACGTTACGCTGCCGGGCATCCGCAGCGTGATCATCCTGCTCCTGATCCTGAAGCTGGGCCATATGCTCGATGCCGGCTTCGACCAGATCTATATCATGTACAACATTCACGTCTATCCTGTCGCGGACATCATCGACACTTGGGTGTTCCGAACAGGACTCGAAGAATTGAATTTCAGCTTGGCCTCGGCCGTGGGATTGTTCAAGTCGGTCGTCGGATTCGTGCTCGTCGTCATTGCCAATCACATCGCGAAGCGCTGGGGGGAACAGGTATGGTAGCCGGATGGAACGACAGAGTGTTCAACGTCATGAATATCGTCTTCCTCAGCCTTGTCGTCCTGACCGTCGTGTTCCCGCTCCTGTACGTCGTGTCCGTGTCGCTGACGCCCTACAGCGAGGTGCTGAAGAACGGGGGGTTCGTCGTATTCCCCCGCTCGATCACCTTCGAGTCGTATGCGGCATTCCTGAACGATTCCTTGATCCCGAGAGCATTCGGCGTGACGTTCTTCATCACGATCGTCGGCACGGTGCTCAATCTGATCTTGACCGCATGGATGGCCTATCCGCTCAGCAAGCCTTATCTGCCGGGCCGGACGCTGCTGTTATTCCTGGTCGCCTTCACCCTCCTCTTCAACGGAGGCGTCGTGCCGACGTACCTGATCGTCAAGATGACCGGGCTCGTGAACTCGGTGTGGTCCATGATTCTGCCCAGCATCGTATGGTCGTTCAACCTGCTGATCATGAAGACGTTCTTCGAGAATCTGCCGCGCGAATTGGACGAAGCGGCACGCATCGACGGCGCGGGCGAGCTTCGGATTCTGGCGACGATCGTTCTGCCGCTCTCGATGCCGGTCATGGCTACCGTAGGTTTGTTCTACGCAGTCGGGCATTGGAATGAATTTTTCCAAGCGATCATGTACATCAACGACACCGACAAGTATCCGCTTCAGGTCATCCTGCGGAACATCCTCGCCAGCGCCATGATGCCGCCGATGGATGCGGAGGACGTCCTGCCTTCCGAATCGATGCAGATGGCAGCAGTCGTGCTGTCGGCGCTGCCGATCATCGTTGTTTACCCTTTCTTCCAGAAGTATTTCACGCAAGGGATGCTCCTGGGCTCCGTGAAGGGTTAACATATACAATATCGAGACAAAGCGAGGGGAAAGTCTATGAGAAGAGGGAAGGTACAATTGCTGGCCTTGCTGCTGGCGATCGTAACGGTCGTATCCGCATGCGGATCCGGCGGGAACGGCAACAACAACCAAGCGGGAGCGGCTAATCAAGTGGGCAATGCCGGCAGCAACAGCGGCGCGAGCGAGTCGAACGCGCCGTCCAGGCCCGTCGAGCTCACCTTATTCGCTTCCGGTACGGGCATGCCCGCAGCGAACGAGGATTTCATCCTTAGCGCGCTGAACGAGCGCCTGAACATGGATCTGGCCTTCAACATCGTGGCAACGGATTACGAGCAGCAGCTTAACGTGAAGATTGCGGGCGGTTCGACGCCGGATATATTCGCGGTCACGAAGCCATTGCTCGAGAATTACGCGAAGCAAGGTCTGCTGCTCAATTTGGACACTTATCTGGACAAGTTGCCGAACGTGAAGGCGAAGCTGTCCGCGGATGACCTCAACAAGGGCAAAATCGACGGCGTGCTCTATGCGATTCCGAAGCGGGCGTACCTTCCGATGTCGACGTATTGGATCCGCAAGGATTGGCTGGACGCCTTGAAGCTGGAAGCGCCGAAGACGGTTGAGGACTTCAAGAACGTCGCGAAGGCGTTCACGGAGAACGACCCGGACGGCAACGGCAAGAAGGACACGTACGGCATCACCGGCAGCGGAATCGGCAGCGCAGACGCCGTGAACGCGCCGGCTACGTTCGATCCGGTATTCTCCGCATTCGGCGCGGCTACGCCGGGCCGCTTCCAGGTCGTGGACGGCAAGGCTGCCTACTCGACTGCCCTTCCGGGCATGAAGGACGCCATCGCCTATATCCAAGAGCTGGTCACCGCCGGCTATGTCGATCCCGAATTCATGACGAACAAGGGCTTGAAGCATCAGGAGAAAGCGTTCATGGGGCAGGCCGGCATCGTCTACCTGAACTGGGGCGAGATGGTCAAGGATAATTACATCGAGCAGTACAAGGCCATTAATCCGAAGGCGGAATGGATTCAACTGCCTGCGCTTAGCGGCCCTGGCGGCACGTACCAAGGCAACTTCGACATCGGCAGCACGGGCGGCCGTTATGCCCTGCCGGTTACGCTCGCCGATCATCCGGAGAAGCTGGAGAAGGCGCTGGAGTACATCAACTACATCACGGGCGACGAGGGCGGACATCTCGTCATGTACGGGATCGAAGGCGAGCATTACAACCTCGAGGACGGGAAAATCGTTCCGACGGACCGCAGCTCGGAGACGAGTTACGCGTTCAATCACCAGTTGACGGGCCGCGACGAACTGAACTACCTGCGCACGAAGTTCGACAAGCAGCAATCCTACGTGAATTTTGCGGCCGAAGAGCCGAGAATCGAAGTGTACAACGAATTCGTTCCGATTCCGGACGGCGTATCCGTGAACGACAAGAACCGTTACGAGCTGGAGGAGATCACGAAGTTCGTCTACGGCAAGCGTCCGCTGGGCGAGTACGAAGCATTTGTCGATAAGCTGATGAACGATTACAAGGTATCGGCATATCTGGATCAAGCCTCCATTACGATGAAGGAGCTGGGCTATCTGAAGTAGGAAGCACGAAGGGGTACGACCGACAGCTAGCAGCTAGCCGGCCGTGCCCTTCTCTTCAAATACATGGACGAATGGAGGAAGATGATGAGCAGGTCGATGAGCTGGAACAGGAAGCGATGGATGAATTGGGTGAAGGGTCTCGTCATTGCCAGCATGCTGCTGGCGGGCGCTTCTTCGTTCGCAGAAGGGAAAGCGCTTGCAGCGGGAGAGTTCGACGGTCTGCGGGCGAAGTGGAAGGAGATGCTGACGGGCGGCACTGCGTACAGTACAGCGGATCCGGATATCGCGGCGAAAATTGACGCGATCGAATCGGATGCAGAGGCGCTCTGGGACACGATGAACAAGACGGCCGGCAGGACGAACTTATGGAGCGGCCTCGGCGGCAGCACGACGCATATCAAGGAGACGTACCGCAGGCTGACGAGGATGGCGCTCGGCTACGCGGTGAAGGGCTCCGCGCTGGAGAACAATGCGCAGTTGCGGGACGATCTGGTGGATGCGATGAAATGGATGAACGCCAATCGGTATAACACGACCACGCCGTCATCCGGCGAATGGTGGGACCGCGAGATCGGCATTCCGATCGAGATCAACAACATCGTCATTCTGATGTACGACGACTTCACGAATGCGGAGCGGACGAGCTTCATGGATGCGATCGAAGCGAACACGCCGGAAGTCGAGCAGACGGGGGCGAATCGGATCTGGAAGGTTACCGTCGTCGCAATTCGGGGCATCATCGTCGAGGACAGCGCCAAGCTGGCCATGGCGCGCGACGGCATCGGCAACGTGTTGAAATATTCGACAAGCGGCGACGGCTTCTACTTGGACGGCTCCTTCATCCAGCACGGCGTCGTCTCGTATACGGGCGGCTACGGGAAGAACCTGATCTCCGACCTGGCTAACGTCATGTACCTGCTCGAAGGTTCCTCCTGGGCAGTGACCGACCCGAACCGCGCGAATGTCATGGCTTGGGTGAAGGACAGCTTCGAGCCGTTCCTCTACGAAGGGGCGATGATGGATATGGTGCGCGGCCGGGAAATATCGCGCAATGCGTTCCAGGACCATGTCACGGGGCACTACGTGATGCAGGCGCTGATCCGCATCTCGCAATTCGTGCCGACTGCGGACTCGGCGGAGATTAAGGCGATGATCAAGCGCTGGATCGCCGAAGACGCGTACCGCAGCTTCTACGAGGATGCATCGATCAATATGATCGTGCTTGCCAAGGCCATCGCGGCCGACGGCGCGATCGTGCCCCGCGGCGAGCTGACGCTGCATAAACAATTCCATCGGATGGATCGCGTCGTTCATCTGCGTCCCGGATACGGGGTCGGGATCAGCATGAACTCGACGAAGGTCGCGACCTACGAATCGATCAACGGCGAGAATCATGAAGGCGACCATACGGGTTTCGGCATGACCTTCTTGTATAACGATGACTTGGCGCAGTACAGCGACGACTTCTGGCCGACCGTCGATCATCTTCGACTGCCGGGTACGACGGTCCAGGCGGGACTAGGCGCGGACAATACGCTGGGCGGCAGCAACGCGGTCGGCGGCGCCGTATTGGAAGACTATGGCATCGTCGGCATGCAGCTCAGCCCGACCGATCAGAATCTGGATGCCAAGAAGGCCTGGTTCCTGTTCGACGACGAGATCGTAGCGCTCGGTGCCGATATTGCTGCATCGGACGGTAATGCCGTGGAGACGATCGTGGAGAATCGCAAGCTGAATGCCGCGGGCAGCAACGCCTTCACGGTGAACGGCTCAGCGCGTCCGACGACGCTCGGCTGGAGCGATATGCTCTCCGGTACGAATTGGGCGCATCTAACAGGCAACGTGCCGGGCTCGAACATCGGGTATTATTTCCCGGGATCGGCGTCCTTGAAGGCGAAGCGGGAGGCCAGAACAGGCGACTGGCAGGATCTGAACACGTACAGTCCATTCGCGGATACGACGCCGGTCACGCGGAATTACCTGACGATGTGGTTCGATCACGGCACGAATCCGACGTCCGGCAGCTACGCTTATGCGCTCCTGCCGAACGCGACGTCTTCAGCGACGAACGCTTACGCGAGCAATCCGGAATTCACGGTGCTCGAGAATTCCGCGGAGGCGCAAGGCGTGGCGGAGTCGACGCTGGGGCTCAAGATGATTCAGTTCTGGCAGAATCAGGCCAAGACCGTCAGCGGCGTTACAAGCGACAGCTTGTCATCCGTCGTTGTGCGAGAGACTGCGGACGAGCTGACGGTGTCCGTCGCCGATCCGACCGAGGCGAAGAACGGCGTCATCGCGATCGAGCTCGCTGCCGCGGCTGTCTGCGCCGTGGAGATCGATCCTGCGATCACGGTTCAGCAGCTCAGCCCGAACATCCAGCTGACCGTCGACGTAGGCGGCGCGAAGGGCAAGTCCCATATCGTGAAGCTGAAGAAGAACGGCTCGTGCGGCAGCGGCCCCGTGGCTGTCTACGAAGTAGAGGACTTGACGTTCACTTCCTCCGGCGACAGCCAGGCGGTCTATTCGACGGATGCGCAGGCGAGCGGCGGCAAGTGGCGCATCTATAACGCGAATGCCGCCGGCGACTATATCGAGCATACGCTGAGCGTGCCGGAGGCCGGCATGTATCTGGTCTCCGTCATCGGGAAGCATTACAACGACCGAGGCATCGGGCAATTGGCTGTGCAGGGCGTTAATATCGGATCGCCTGTTGATTTCTACGGCTCCAGCTCGTCCTTCGCAACGACGCCGGTAGGCACGCTGTCGTTCGCGTCGGCGGGCAACAAGACATTCCGCTTCACCGCGGTCGGCAAGCACGCTTCGAGCTCAAGCTATAAGCTGCCGCTCGATGCCATCGTGCTGGAACGCATCGGTGCGGCGCCGGCCGCCGCAACGATCGAGACGGAGCTTGCGAGCATCGCCGTATCGTCAGGCGATACCTTCAACATTCATAACGACGGGAGCGCCACGGGCGGCAAATTCACGAAGCTGTCGGCGAATGCCGTGAACGACTATATCCGCTACTCGGTGAACGTGGCCGCGCCGGGAACGTACCGGATCGAAGCCCGGATGAAGAAGTACAACGACCGCGGGCAGTTCCGGCTCTACATCGACGGTGTCCAGCAGGGCAGCGTGCAGGATCAGTACAGCCTCTCCGAGACTTACGCGACGGTGGATCTCGGCGTCGTGAATGTCTCGCTGGCCGGCAGCAAGCTGTTCGAATTCCGCGTCGCCGGCAGCTCCGGCAGCGGATATAACTTGGCCTTCGACCATATCAAGCTGCAGCCGGAGTAACGCATAACAAGCGGAGCGGACCGTCGGAACGGGTGTCTGACGGTCCTTCTTCCTGCTTAACCCGACCGAGATCTAGCGCGGCGCTTCTCCACGCGGTTGGATAGCATTTATGCTACTCACATGGGGCGGCGCATGAATGACCGCCAAGAATCCTGCGTACATCGCAAAGCATGCGTTCTCGCATTCTTATTCGCAAATCGCGCGTCCGGGTTGACAGGTTATGGTAATATGGTGACTATCGAGCTACAGTCAGCCCCAGGGGGGGATACAGGCATGCAATCCGCCATCGGCAAGCGTAAGACCAAGTACCTGCCGCTCCGCACCAAGTTCATCTTGCTATTCTGCCTCATGATTACGATTCCGTTCCTCGTGATCGGCACGATTACGTATCGCAAGTATTCGGATAACGTCGAGCGGAACACGATGGAGCTGACGAACGATATCGTCAGCCAGATCAACATCAGTCTCGACCGTTACGTGAAGGAGATCGAGCGGTTAACGCTGACGCCGCTCTACGACGAGTCCGTGATGGCGATCCTGAAAAATCACAGCGGGCCCGGCATGGAAGAGCTTTATCTGACGACGGAGGAGACAACGAAGATGAATCTATTCATCTCGTCGCTTGTCTTCGATCGTTCGGAGATCGAGAGCGTCCTGATCTTCACGAATGACGGCAGCATATTCAGCAATCTGGATCAGAGCGTGCGCAAAAATTGGGAGGTCCGGAGCTCCGATTGGATGGATCCGGTGAAGGAACAGGACGGCGGACTGACGATTCTGCCCCGGCATCCAGCCCGTTATTATACGGTGCCCGATAAGGAGGTCGTCTCGATCGCGCGCGTCATTCGGGAGCCCTATTCGAACAAGACGCTGGGCATCGTGAAGGTCGACCTGACGAACAGAGGTTTCGAGTCGATGCTCTCGTCGGTCAGCGTGAACGGCAGCCGGATGTACATTACGGACCGGAACGGGGAGCTGATCTATGCGAACGAGTCCGCAAGGGGCGGCGAGATGAATCGAACCGGCTATATTCAGGCGCATGCGGTCTCCGACTATACGGGGATGGAAGTTACGGCTCTGATCCCCCGAGATGCGCTGCGGGAGGATGCCAGGGAGATCTCTCGATTCACGTTGATCATCTCCATGATCGGACTGTTATTCGCGTATATGGTCGCGGTCTTCTCTTCCAATCGGCTGGTTCGTCCGATCGCGCACTTGCACGGCAAGATGAGGCAGGTGCAGCGAGGCCTGTTCAACGAACGGGCCAACGTGACGACGCATGACGAAATCGGCCAACTGACGGAGGGCTTCAATACGATGATCGGGGAGATCGAGCGGCTCGTGCGGGAGGTGTATGAGACGAGGCTTCGGGAGCGCGATGCGGAGCTGTCTGCGCTGCAGAGTCAAATCCACCCGCACTTCTTGTACAACACGCTGGAGATGATGAATATGCTCGCCCTTCAAGGCAATCGGACGCAGCTATCCGACATCGTCACGAATCTTGGCAGGCTGCTGCGCTACACGGTCGATCGCCAGGAACAGAAAGTATTTCTGCAGGATGAGGTTCGATTCGTGGAGGCCTACCTGCAGATTCAAGGCATGCGGCTCGGCGATCGCCTGCGTACCGAGATACGGGTCGACGCTTCTTACGACCGCTGCCAAGTGCCGAAGCTGATTCTTCAGCCGCTTGTCGAGAACGTGATCGAGCATGCCTTGGGCGAAGGCGCGGTTAGCCTGCTGCTGGCGGCTCGCGTGGAGGGGGACGATCTCATCCTGACCGTGTCCGACGATGGGCCGGGGATGACCCGCGAACGGATGATGCTTCTCGAGCGGACGTGGCACGCGCAGCATCCGAGCAGGCGCGATGAGGAAGAGGGCCAGAGCTCATTCGGGACAATCAAGAAAGGCTTCGCGCTGCGTAACGTACACCAGCGAATCAGGCTGCTATACGGGGAGCCCTATGGGCTGACATTGGATAGGTCCGTCGAGTGCGGGGCGTCCTTCGAGATACGATTACCAATCTATTGGGGGGCTTAACATGCACAAGCTGTTCCTAGTCGAAGACGAGGCGATTATCCGGGCAGGCTTGAAGCAACTGATCGAAGAAGTAATCGGCGGCTATCAGGTCGTCGGTGAAGCAGCGAACGGCAAGCAGGCGCTGGAGGCGCTGAAGGGAACGCAGCCGGACCTCTTGATCACGGATATCCGGATGAACGAGATGAACGGGATCGACATGGTGGGGCGCATCCGCGACCATCAGCCTGACCTCCCGATCATCATCCTAAGCGGCTATGCGGAGTTCGAGTACGCGAAGCAGGCGCTTCGTTACGGCATCAGCGACTACTTGCTCAAGCCCGTCGATCGCATCGAGCTTACGCAGGCGCTGGAGAAGATCAAGCGAAGGCTGGAGCCGGCGGACCTGTCGGCAAGGCTGGAGGACGTGGAAGACGGACAATCGGGGAGACAGCTCATTCGCAAGGTCAAGGAGCTGGTCGCGGAGCGTCTCGATCAGGAAATTTCGCTCCAGTACATGGCGGATCAAGTGCACTTGAATCACCAATATTTGTCCGTGCTCTTCAAGTCCGAGACCGGACAGAACTTCTCGGACTACGTCACCTGCTCCAGAATGAACAAGGCGAAGCAGCTTCTGAAGGAAACGAATCTCAAAATATACGAGGTAGCGGCATTATCCGGCTATATGAGCTCCAAGCACTTCATGGCGGTGTTCAAGGACACGGTCGGCATGACGCCGTCGCAATACCGCAACCAGCCGTGACGAACACCTCGAATTCCCATACCTTTTCTCGATTTCATGTGATTTTTTCGGGAGGGGTATTTTTCTATACTTAGACCTGTAAGCGCTTCATATTCAAATAGAACCGAGAGGGGACAACGACAACGCATGAAGAAGACATACTCGCTGCTGGTGACGATCCTGCTCGTCATCGCCGTGATCGGGGGCTGCGCCTCGAGCACGAACACGAATTCGAATGCGAACGGCAATTCGGGCGCCGCTTCGTCGAACGGAGGCAAGCAAGCCGGCGCGAACGTCGGTGCAGACAACAAGCAAGAAGAGAAGAAGCCCGTGAAGCTGCAATTCAGCATATGGGGCAATGATGCCCACAAGGCCATGTACGAGGAACTCATTGTCGAATTCAAGAAGACGAATCCGCATGTCGACGTGGAGATCATCACGATCCCGTTCGCAGACTATCAGCAGAAGCTTAGCATTATGCTGGCATCCAAGACCGGGCCGGACGTGGGATGGCTGGCGGAACGGATGATTCCGCAATTCCTGGAGTCGGGCCAGTTGGTCGACATTGCATCGGACGTGAAGGCCGACGACGCGTATAAATTCGACGACATCTACCCGTCCACGCTCGATATTTTCAGCGAAGGCGACAAGCTCTACGGCATCCCATTCTCCACGCCGCCGAGTCTGCTCTACTTCAACAAGACGCTGTTCAAGGAGAAGGGGCTTAAGACGCCTACCGAGCTCTACGCGGAAGGGAAATGGAATTACGAGGAATTCTTGAAGGCAGCCAAGACCATTACGGATCCGGGCAAGGGGATCTACGGCGTGAAGCTGATTCGCGAGTGGAAGAACTGGGCGGATGCGCTGCTCCCGCTGTTCTGGTCGCACGGCACCGATGTTTTCAATGCGGACGGCACGGCATTCGCGCTCCATTCGGCTGAGGGTCAAGGCGCGCTGCAGTTGTACAACGACATGATCTTCAAGGATAAGGTCCATCCGAAGCCGGGCGACGAAATCGCGTTCGACGCCGGCAAGCTGGGCATGTTCACGGATCGTTACAGCTACGTGTCGAAGGCAAGGGCAATTACGGACTTCGAATGGGATATCGCGCCATTGCCGAGCGGCACGCACGGCAGAGGCACATCGCTCGGATACGCTGGCTACTCGCTATTCGAGACGGAGCATCCGGAAGAGGCTGCTGCCTTCCTGAAGTTCGTTACGAATGCGGAGTCAATGGGCGTCACCTCGCAATTCTTCGTACCGTCCCGCAAGTCCGTGCTGGAATCCGACGTGTTCAAGAAGTCGGCCCCGCTGCCGACGCCGGAGAGCATCCAAGTGGCAGTGCTCGATCAGATGGATGAAGCGCGAATCGCGCCGGGCCATCCGAACTGGCAGCAGATCGACGTAAAGATGCAGACGCTGCTCGATTATCTGTATACGCAGAGCGAATCGGTTGAAGAAGTGTTGAAACGGATGGAGGCGGACGTGAATCCGCTCATGAAGAAGTAGAACGGCATCCAGAATAGCCTTGCGGAAGCGGCCGGCTGAGGATGACCCTCCCGGCCGTTCTTCGCAAAAGGAGCGATAGAGAAACATGCTGCGTAACGAAAAATGGTATGCCTACCTGTTCATCAGTCCCATGGTGCTCGGCTTCGCGCTCTTCCTGCTCGGTCCGATCGCGATGGCCTTCGTCATGAGCTTCACGGATTGGTCCTTATTCCGGGATCCCGCCCTCATCGGGCTGGGCAATTACAAGACCGCGTTCTCGGAAGATCCCGTGTTCTGGAAGACCGTAGGGAATACCTTGTATTTCTCGGCAGGCCTTGTCCCGCTGAACCTGATTATGGCGCTCGGACTGGCATTGCTGCTCAAGAACAAGATTCCGGGCATCGGATTTTTCCGGACCGCGATCTTTACGCCTGTCGTCACGTCGCTAGTTGTCTGGGCCATCGTGTTCAAGTATATTTTCGCCACGGATGCGGGCATGATCAATCAGCTGCTTCGACTGGCGGGAATCGAAGGGCCTGCCTGGCTCTACAATATGGAGCTGGCGATGCCCGTCGTCATCGTCGTGAGCGTACTGAAGAACGTCGGCCTGAATATGGTGATCTTCCTTGCAGCCCTGCACGACGTGCCGAAAATGTACTACGAGGC
Source organism: Bacillota bacterium (assembly GCA_023433615.1). Classification (GTDB taxonomy): domain Bacteria; phylum Bacillota; class Bacilli; order Paenibacillales; family Paenibacillaceae; genus Paenibacillus_I. The sequence goes on from JAEZCJ010000135.1 coordinate 39,376, forward strand.
AGCCGAGCTGGACGGCGCTTCCAAACGGCAGATGCTGACGAATGTCACGCTGCCGATGATCTCGCCATCTGTGTTCCTGGCTTTGATGCTGACGCTGATCGGCTCGCTGAAGGTATTCGGCCAGATCTATGTCATGACGGGCGGAGGTCCGGGTACGAGCACCTATGTGCTGGTCTACTATATCTATCAGCAAGCGTTCAAGCTGTATGAGCTCGGGTACGCCTCGGCCATCGCGTTCATTCTGTTCTTCATCGTGCTCGTGCTGACGCTGGTGCAATGGAGCGTACGAAAGAGGTGGGTACATCATGAGCAATAGCAATAGCAATAGCAGACCTAGAAACGTCGGAGCCGCAGCATTCTCGTATCTGCTGCTGACGATCGTGACGGGGATCGTGCTGGTGCCTTTCTTCTGGATGGTAACGACGTCGCTTAAGCATCAGTCCAAGATCTTCCTCTTCCCGCCGCAGTGGCTTCCAAGTCCCATCGTGTGGGAGAACTACGCGGAAGTCTTCACCAGGCAGCCGTTCCACCTCTACTTGTTCAACAGCACGTACATTGCCGTGCTCGTAACGGTCGGCACCTGCTTGTTCGCGGCACTCGCGGGCTATACGTTCGCCAAGCTGCGATTTCCGTTCAAGAATACGATCTTCCTCATCCTGCTATCCAGCATGATGATTCCGACCGAGGTCACGGCGATTCCGTTGTTCCAATGGATGTCCATGCTCGGGCTGGTGAATACGCATTTTCCGCTTATCGTGCCGCCGATGCTGGGCGCCTACGGCATGTTCGGCGTCTTCCTGCTCCGGCAGTTCTTCATTACGGTTCCGTCCGACTTGGACGAAGCGGCCAAAATCGACGGCTGCACGCCGTGGACGACCTTCGTGCGCATTATGCTTCCGCTCTGCGTGCCGGCGCTCGCGACGCTGTGCATCTTCGTGTTCTTGCATAGCTGGAACGAGTTTTTCGAACCGCTGATCTACTTGAGCTCGAGCCATCTCTATACGCTTCCTCTGGCGCTGTCGCTCTTCACCGACCAGAGCGGGACAGAATGGCATCTGCTCATGGCGGCCTCCGTCATCACGACGCTTCCGCTCTTGATCGTCTTCTTCTTCGCGCAGCAGAAATTCATCGAGGGGGTAGCGATGACCGGCTTGAAGTAAGCATGGGATGCAAGAGGGGGTGCCTGCGTGCATTCCCTTGATCATCAAATACCAATCGTATGGAAAGGCGTGAAATTCATGTACAAGTTGAGTTCCAAGCTGGCCGCCGTCATCGTCGCGGCCGCACTGTCGATCGTCGTCCTGCTTCCTGCCTCCCCGTCCCCTGCGTCTGCCCTTACGGGCTTCCCGACGTTCACGCATCAAGGGATTATCGTGAATCCGCCGGATCTGGATTTCAACCCGACGGGCGAGTATATCTTCCCGACGATCATCCGGGCCGCCGATTACGTCGCGAATCCGCTCGCGAACTATTATCTGTACGCCGCGCCGCATAACTCCGCCGGATCCGCGATTAACGGCATCGCGCTGTTCTATGCCGACACGCCGGACGGACCTTGGACGGAGTACGCCGGCAATCCGGTCGTGCCGAACGATTGGCCGCCGTATCACGGCTGGATCAATCATGTCTCCTCGCCGCATGTCATTTGGAACGAAGACGCGGAGCAATTCTATATGTACTATCACGGCGGCAATACGATCACGCGTCTGGCGACTTCGACGGACGGGATCAACTGGGTGCATTACGGACCTGTCGTGACGACGGCGGACTTCACCGGGATCAGCGAAGCTTCCTACGCGCGGGTGTTCGAATATAAGATTCCGTCCAAGAATAACAAGTACATCATGATGCTGATGGGCAATAACGGCGGTACCCGCAAAATCTACCTCGCCTGGTCCAACGACGGATTGAACTGGACGACGCAGCATGCGCCGCTTATTTCGCCAGGGACCGGCGAGGGCGGGCAACTGTCGGCGCCGACCTATTTCCCTTGGAACGGCAATCACTACGTCGCGTACCACAGCGGCGCGGGCAACATCCATGTGACGGAAGTGGGGGCCGGGTTCAACCTGGAGAACCATCTAGGGGTACTCTACGATTCGACATCCGGCTCGCCCGATGAGGGCCGGGCGGCATCGCCGACCTTCTATACGACAGGCACGAAGATGTACATGTTCTATGAGCAAGGCGATCGCTTGGGGGCTAGAATCGCCTATGCGACCGCCGATCTATCTACGACAAACACGTGGAACCTGATCAATGACGGGATGAGCGACTATGAATCGGACTGGGATTCGGTCGGCACGACAGGCTCGGTCACGCAGCATGGTTCCTACATTACGCTGACCGATGCCAGCACAGGCGGCTACCGCTATATCCGGAAGAAGAATTACGTGCCGCCGACCGGCGCATTCACGTTCGAGGTACGAGGCAAGTCGACGGCTGCCGGCGCGACGAACGAGGTATCCGTCCGCAGCACCGGCTACAATATCGGCCTATTCATCAAGCATGGCACGTCGGGCACGGTGCAGAACAAGGCGACGAGTCCGGCGAAGAGCTATACGCTGGACACGACGACAGCGCATGTCTATCGGGTTGTCGTGCACGCGGACGAGACGTATGATCTGTACGTCGACGGCAGCCTGGCCTGGAGCGGAGCCAACGGCTCGAGCGGCTCGACGAACATCTTCAAGATCGGCGGCGACACGCCGTATACGGCATCGTTCGATCTGGACTATGTGAGGATGGGAACGGGCGAGATCATTCCGTAGCGCAAGACCTCGAATAATCGTACTTTTTCTACATTTGGAGTGCTTTAATCGCGAGAGGCATTTTTCTATAATACTTACATGTAAGCGGTTTACGTGCTGATAGCAAGGATTAGGGGATGCCTTCGGCATCCCTTACACCATGATGAAGGATGGAGCTGAAGAAGATGACTCGAATCGTAGAGGCGGACGTAGTCGTAATCGGCGGAGGGCCGGCAGGCGTGAATGCGGCAATCGCGGCAGGGAGGCAGGGCGTGCGGACGGTGCTGATCGAGCGGTACGGCTTCATCGGCGGCATGTCGACGGCTGCGCTTGTCTATCCGTGGATGACGTTCCATACGGTGGACGGCAAACAAGTCATTGCAGGGCTTGCGCAGGAGATCGTGGATCGGCTAGAGGCACAGGGCGCCTCGCCCGGCCACGTGCGAGATACGGTCGGCTTCGTGCATACGATTACGCCGTTCCATCCGGAGGCCTATAAGCTGCTGGCGCTAGAGATGTTCGAGGAGGCTGGCGTGAAGCTGATCCTGCACAGCTTCGTGGATGAGGTACGCGCGGAGGGCGACCGCATATCGTCGGTCATTCTGACGAGCAAGTCCGGTCGAATCGAAGTGAAGGGCAGCGTGTTCGTCGACACGACCGGCGACGCGGACGTGGCTTACCTGTCCGGCGCGCCATGCCTGCAGGGCAGGGACGGCGACAAGCTCACGCAGCCGATGACGATGAAGTTCCGGATGCGCGGCGTCGATCTGGCGAAGGTGAAGCAATATATGCTGGACCATCCGGACGAATTCTATAAGAAGACGCCGTGGAGCGAGCTGCCCGACCTGCCGCTGACAGGCATTCTCGGCTTCTACAAGCATTGGCAAGAGGCCAATCTGCCGATCAATCGAGATCAGGTGCTGTGCTTTGCCGGTCCTGAGGAAGACGAGGTGCTGGTCAATACGACTCGCGTGCAAGGACTGGACGGCACGGACGTAGAGGATCTAACCGCTGCCGAAGGTCTTGGCCGCAAGCAGGTCATGATGGTGGCGGCGTTCATGCGCGGGCTGCCGGGCTTCGAGAAGGCATCGATCTCGCAGGTAGGCGCCCAGATCGGCGTGCGCGAGACGCGGCGGATCGACGGGCAGTATGCGCTGCAGGTCGAGGATGTGCTGACCGGTCGTCGATTCGACGATGTCATCGCTCGGAGCGGGTACCCGATCGACATTCACGATCCATCGGGCAAGGGCGTGCAAGCGGCATGGGTCGAAGGCGACGGCGCCTATGACATTCCGTATCGCTGCCTGCTCCCGAAGCGCATCGACAATCTGCTCGTCGCAGGCCGCTGCATCTCGACAACGCATGAAGCGCTGGCGACGACGCGCCTGACGCCAAGCTGCATGGCTACCGGCCAAGCGGCAGGCACGGCAGCCGGAATTGCCATGAAGCGCGGCGCGCTTCCGCGCGATATCGATCGGGCAGAGCTCCAGCAAGCGCTGCGGGAGGGCGGAGCGCTCTTGGATTAGCCGAAACAGTCGTCATGTCCCCATAACGAATTTACATCACGAACAAGGCTGAATAGATCATCTGCGGCGCGCTGTGATAAGTTATATGTTTTCATATGGTCAAATGAGCGGGTATGGCTTCAGGCGCGATGGACAGTGTGCTTGCCGGATGAGGGGGGTCGCATGTACAGAATACTGGTCGTGGACGATGAACCGCGGGTAAGCATGGGCATCAAGAACCTGCTCTTGAACGCGGGACTTGACATTACGCATGTGGAGACCGCGGTGAACGGCTTCGAAGCGATTGACTATATCCGAATGGATCCGTACGACGTGGTGCTGACCGATATCCAGATGAGCAGGATGAACGGGATCGAGCTTATGGAGACGATCTATATCGAATGCCCCTACCTGCCAGTCATTGTCATTTCGGCGCATGAAAAGTTCGATTTTGCCAAGAAATCGCTTAGCTTTGGCGCACGCGAATATTTGGTGAAGCCGGTCGAGAAGGACGATCTGCTGCACGCGGTGAACAAAGTGCTGCGGGAGAAGGAGTTGATCGGCCAAGCATCCATCGAGCAATCGAGGATGCTGCGCGCGAAGGGGAACGAACAGGCTGCGGAGTGCAGCAGGCGTGAGCTGCTCATGGCGCTTGCGGTAGAGGGAGACCTATCCGCGAAGGACAAGGAGGAGCTGGTTGCCTTGCTGGGGGACGGCAGCGAAGCGTCCGCTTATGCGGTCGTCACGATCCGCCTTGATCTTACCCAAGGCGGGTTCAGCAGCCGGGAGATCAGTCTTCGAGACCGTCGGCTGCTGAAATATGCGGCCGTCAATGTTCTCGACGAGAGCCTGGCCGAGTGGAACGGGTTCAGCTTCAACGGCTTCGGCAACGCGATCGTCGCGATCATACGGCTATGCGAGCCCGGCAAGTCCGATTCGCTGCTCAACAAGAAGTCGCAGCTGTATCTGATCGGGCAGTCGATCTATATGAAGCTGAAGCGATATCTTAATATCGAGACGGCGATCGGCATCAGCGAACCGAATCCGGATGTCTTCGAGCTGCCTAAGCTCGTGGAGGAGGCGAATGAAGCGGTCGAATGGCGTTACTTGCAGCCGAGCGGCAAAGTATTCTGCTATGAAGATAAGCAGGCACGGGAGCACGTCAGCATCGTCGAGTGGGTGGCTAGAGTCGACCAATTCGTGCAGGCGATGAAATCGAATATCGACCATCCGGACCAATTGAATGCGGATATGATTATCGATCCGTTGGCGGGACTCGGCGACGCGGAGGAGCTGTGCACCAGCTACTTCGGCATGTTCGTGTACCGGCTGTACGGATTGCTATTGGAATATGGCCATGCCGCAGGCATGCCCATGCAGCGGCTCGATCCGGACGTCTATTTTCATGGCCCGCTGCAGGCCGGCAAGCTTGAGCGCTTGCGGGATTATATCCGGGATGCAGCCGAGCTGCTTCGTCTAACGTTAACCGAACGCAATCAATCCATCATGTCAAGGGTGACGGGCTTCATTCAATCGAACTATCGCAATCCGGCGCTCAAGATTCAGGATATCGTGGAAGAAGTGCATTTCAGTCCGACCTATCTAAGCCATTTGTTCAAGCGAGAGACGGGCATTGCGCTGTGGGATTACGTGACCGGCCTGCGCATCGAGGAGGCCAGGATGCTGCTGAGCACGACCGACAAGAAACGGTACGAGATTGCCTATGAGGTCGGATACGAGTCCCCGGAGCACTTCAGCCGCATGTTCAAGCGCTGCGTCGGGATCAGTCCTGCGCAATACCGCAAGAATCGGATCGGCGATCCGAGCTAGCAATGCGGGCAGGAATGACAACAGCCAACGATCAAGGATGGAATGAGAATCCTTGATCGTTGGCTGTTTGCCGTGTTAGCGGCTGAGCATTTGCTGCAGGTTAATGTCGGCTTTCTTCGACTCCGGAATGTCGAGCAGCGCCTTCTCCCGGAAACCGAGCAATCCGGCAAATAGATTGGAAGGAAACGACGCAATAACGGTATTGAATGCGGTCACGTTCGCGTTGAAGGTCCGCCGGGCTGCAGACAGCTTCTCTTCCAGATCGTAGGCTACTTCTTGCAGATGCAGGAAGTTCTGGCCGGCCTTCAGGTCCGGATAATTCTCCGCCAGCAGATTGATGGAATGCAGTTGCTCCGACATTCTGTCATAGGTTTGGATCGCTTCTTCAGGCGGACGATTCCTCGCCTGCTCGCGAAGCTTCGTAATCTCGACGAGCGTACCTTCCTCGTACTTGGCATACTCCACGACGGCCTGAGCGACTTTCACTAAAGCATCGTGCCGATTCTGCAAGTAAATGTCGATTGCCCCTACGGCTTCCTTGACTTTGTTCCTCAGGCCGATCAGCTTATTGAAGACTATGATGACATAGAGCAGAATCAATGCTGCGACAATGATGATGAATGTGGTCATGAGCCGCCTCCTTAGCACGATGGAAAATTTTGATGATTGTCGATATGCTTCTATTCTATGGGATGACAATTGCTAAAAACAAGTATTTTCAACAAAAAATTTAATTTCTCGACTTCATTCGACTTTTCTCTTATGATAAGTGGAAAAAGGATACAGTTCGAAGGGAGACAGAGTCGTGATTCCGTCATTCGATGAGGTCGCAAGCGAATTTAGGGTGGATTCTTTGCGGCAAGAACTGGAGAAGATCAGAAAAGAGAAACTGGGCAATTACGCGATTCTTTCTCTTATTGTGGCAGCGGGCTTTGCGTTCCTCATTTACGTCTTCTTCCTCTTCGAAGGCGACATCTTCGAGGATTACGTATGGCTATTTTTGTTGACCGCTCCCATTGCGATGCTGTACGGATTCTTCGTCGTGAAAAAACGTTTGAACAAAGGTTATAGCAAAGCGTATAAGGAAGAGATGGTCCCGCTCATGCTGGACCGAATGATGCAAAGTGCCCGAGCCGCGGAACTCGGCGGAAAGACGAACAAATGCGAGTATTCGACCGAACATTGCGTCTACCGGAATCAACTGAAAAAAACGAAACTGTTCCAATTTCTCAAACTCGATATTCTTGAAGGCGAGGACCTGATCTCCGGCAGACTCAGCGACATTCAATTTCAATACTCGGAAATTCGATCGGAAGAAATTTATAAAACCTCAGGAGGGGAGGCACGTTCGTCATTGAATTTCCAGGGATTTGCCTTCTTGGTTGACTTCCACAAAAATTTTCAAGGCACGACGATCATCGAATCCCGCGGCCGAACAGCCAGGAACTATAAGATGAAGCTGAAGAAGCATCGCGATTTGAGTCCGATGAGCACTGTGAACGTCGGGTTCAACAAGTCCTACAAGATGACCACGAACGACGAGACGCTGACGCGCTACTTGCTGCCCGTCAATATGCTGGAGAAGCTGATGGAGCTGCGAAAGATGTTCCCGAAGAAGAAAATCGCGATCAGCTTGAACGACGGCCTCTTCGCTCTTGTCATCCACAGGATGGACCTATTCGAGGTCCATGGGTTCCGTCCGGTCTCGGAGCGGACCCTTCGCCGCACCTATGAGGAATTGAAGGTGATCATGGAACTGGTATTCACGCTGGGATTGAACAGGCGAATCTGGGGTCCGGTCAACTTGAACAACTTACGCAACGATAAATAACCGTTACTTCTTCAGGCCTATGCGCATGCGCATAGGCCTTTTCCATTGTCTGCTAAAGATGATCCATCACGGTTGAGGCAGAATAGATCATCGATTGAAGGCGGTTGCAAATCTATACTGAATGCAGGAGAGGAGGTGGACATAATGAACGACACAACAATCGTCCGGAGCACCGTGCCGCGCAGCAAGCCGAAGTCACGAACGGCGTTATTCCTGCGCACGATGTGGAAATACAAAGCGCTTACGCTGATGCTGATCCCGACTTCGATCGTGCTGCTCCTGAACAGCTATCTGCCCATGTTCGGCGTGTTCATTGCCTTCAAGAATATCAACTATATAGACGGCATTTTCGGCAGCCCGTGGGTAGGGTTCAAGAACTTCGAGTTTTTATTCTCGTCCGGCTCTCTCGAGCGGATCGCACGCAATACGGTCGGGTACAGCCTGCTCTTCATGGCCGTCAACCTGCTGCTGTCGGTAGCCATTGCCGTGGCCATCAACGAAATTCGGAGCCGGTATTTGGCGAAAGGGTATCAGACGTTCTTCATCATGCCGTTCTTCCTGTCGGCCGTTATCGTCAGCTATCTGGTATACGCATTCCTGAACCCCGAGAAGGGCTTCCTGAACCAGACGGTCGTGCAGTGGCTGGGCATGGATAACGTGTATTGGTACTCGGAGAAGGAGTATTGGCCGTATATCCTGACGATCGTGAATGCCTGGCGAAGCATCGGCATCGGGGCCGTTATCTACATTGCCGCGATCGCGGGAATCGACCCGGACTACTACGAGGCGGCGGTCATCGACGGCGCATCGAAGTGGAGGCAGATCTACCATATTACGCTGCCGACGATCAAGCCGATCATCATCATCATCACGATTCTCAATATGGGGCAGGTGTTCAACTCCGACTTCGGCCT
>JAEZCJ010000160.1 GCA_023433615.1 Bacillota bacterium
AGGCGGAGCCGCGCCTGGCGCAGCGGCGCGAGCAGCTCGCGCAGGCGGAGCGGCTCGAACGCGAAGCCGGCGCGCTGGCCGCCGAGGCAGCGGAGACCGCGCGGCGGCTGGCGGAAGCCGAGGAGAAGCTGGCGAAGCATGCCGAGCAGGAGGCGAAAGCGCAAGTTGTGCTGACGCGGGCCGCAGATCGGCAGCAGGAATTGCGGCAGATGCTGAAGTCGCTGGAATTGACGGCGGAAGAGCGCGCGCAATGGATGTCGATGGGACGGCTTGCCGAACAGCTGCAAATTGCGGCCCGTCGCTTGGAAGAGACGGAGCTGGAGCATCGGCAGGCAGCGGAAGCGACCGGCCGTTCGGAATCGGCGATCCGCGAGGCGGAGGAGCAGCGTGCTGCCGCCGATCGGACGATCCGCGGCTTGAAGCGCCTGCTTCAGGCGGCTGCAGAAGAGCTTCAGGATTATGAAGCATCTTGGCGCCGCAGAGCCGATATGCTCCCTGTATGGGTGGACGCGGACCGCGAGCAAGAGAAGGCGATCGGCCGCATGCGCTTGGCAGCCCGTCTGGCAGAGGATCTCCAAGCCGGCACCGCATGTCCCGTCTGCGGCTCGACCGAACATCCCGGCAAGCCTCACGCAGCGGGTGATTCGAGTTCAGAACCGATCGAAGCTGCGGATCCCGCGGCCATGGACCGAGAGCTCGAAAGTCTGGGCTCGCGAATTGCGGACGGCGAACGGCTGCGGACGGCGTTGAACGGCTTGCTGGTGCGTCTCGCGGCGCTGACCAGCGGCGCGAAGCGAACCGTCCAGCAGCTTCCGAACGATGCGCAGCAGACCGATGAAGCGGAATCCTTGATTGCAGGCTGGCCAGAAGCGGCGGCGGCAGCGGGCAGCGAACTTCTGCCGCTCGTGCAACTGCAAGAACAGCGGCAGCAATCGAACATCGACAGCTTACACGAAATGCGAGACGCATACGGCGAAGCGCTGCAGCTGATGGACCTCCTCGAGCGGCAATGGGTGGAGAGCGGCAGTCAAGCCGCTTCGCTGCTACAGGCGAAGTCAGAGTCCGAGCGGCAATGGTCCTCGGTGTCGGCAGAGGCTGATGCGCATCGCGCCGCGCTGGCAAGAGCAGGCACGAAGCGCGATGATGCGCTCGCGCTGCATCGCCGGTCACTCGAAGCTTGGCGGGCGGCGTTCGGCGAACTGGCGCCTGAGCAGGCAGCGGATGCGATTGCCGGCTGGGAACGCCGCGACACCGAAGCGCGCACGGCTCGCGAAGGCTTGGACAAGAGCGTCGCCTTCATCGAAGAGAAGCAGAAGCTGCTGGCGGAAGCGCAGCGCGGCGTTCAGGACGCGAAGCTGGCGAAGGTCGAACTCGGCACGAGGCTGCAGGGCCAGCAGCGGCTGCTGGCGGAGCAGCAGACGAGGCTGCGCGAGTGGACGGACGGACAGGCTGCCGCAGACCTGATCCGTAGGAATGAGCAAGCGGGGGCGGAACTGCGCAGCAAGCTCCAAAGCACGCGCGAGCGGCATGAAGCGGCGAATGCCGCGCTGCAAGAAGCGTCGGAGCGTCGAAGCTCGACCGGCGATGCGGCGCAGGCTGCCGCCTATCGACTGCAGGAGACGACGCGCAAGCTCGATGCGCAGATCGGGCCTGCGGGCTTCGCCGACGCCGCGGAAGCGCGCCATGTTCTTCGCATGCTGAACGAGAAGGCGGCGCTCGCCGATGCGATCGAGCGTTACCGGGAATCGTGCCGGCAGCTTGCGGCACAGATCGGCCATCTGCGTGAAGTGCTGCAAGGCAGGGGCGTGGACGACGAAGCATGGCGAACCGGGGAAGAGCGGCTCGCGCTCGCGAAGGGAATGAACGAAGCCGCGATCCAGACGGCAGCCAAGGCGGAGCGCGAGGTAGAGGAGCTGCAGCGGAAGCACGCAAGATGGCGCGCCTTGGAGAATGACCGCGTTCAGTTGCAAGAATTAAGCGGCCGTCTAGCCAAGCTGCAGTCGGTCTTTCGCGGCAATGCCTTCGTCGAATACGTGGCGGAAGAGCAGCTGGTCCAAGTATGCCGCGCGGCGTCGGAACGGCTGGGCTACTTAACGAAGCGCCGTTATGCGCTCGAGGTCGATTCCGGCGGGGGCTTCGTCATCCGCGACGATGCCAACGGCGGCATCAGGCGGCCGGTCGGCACGCTCTCCGGGGGCGAGACGTTCCTCGCCTCGCTGGCGCTGGCGCTTGCGCTGTCCAGCCAGATTCAATTGCGCGGCCGGTATCCGCTGCAATTCTTCTTCCTGGACGAAGGATTCGGGACGCTCGATCCCGAGCTGCTCGAGACGGTGATCTCGGCACTCGAGAAGCTGCATACGGACAAGCTGGCCGTCGGCGTCATCAGCCATGTGCCGGAGCTCCGGGCACGCCTGCCGCGCCGCCTGATCGTCACGCCTGCCGAGCCTTCCGGCGCCGGGAGCCGCGTCCAGCTGGAGACGTTGTAGCGGCGCCCGGCGCATGATACACTGCTTGTTGGAGGGAATCGACCAATGAACGCAAATCACGATAATCATGAACAAAAGCAATCATCGAACTATCGGGCCGACGAAGACAACAGGCAGGAAGAAACGCAGCGCCGCGGCTGGTTCGCGCCGATCGTGCTGGTGCTGCTCGTGCTCAGCTTGATCGGCAACGTATATTTGTACTCGGAGAAGCTGCAGGACGGCAAGGCGGAACGGAAGGAGCAAGGGCTGGCCGTCATCGTTCACGCGATGGATGCGCACAGCATGATTCAAGGGATCGGCAACCGATTGGAGACGATCGCGACTACCGACTCGCTGGAGACGAGAATGGTCCAGAAGCAGGAACTTACGCGGCTCATGCAGCATGGTCAGGATACGATCGGCACCCTCGTCGCGCTAGCGGATGGACGCGGAGGACACACGCCGCTCGAAGAGGCGGACGTGCAGGCCGTCAGCAGCTTCCTGTCTACTGCAGGCGCCGCCATGATTGCAATCGGCAATCATGCCGATCCGCTGACCGCGGAGGAAGCCGCATACGTCGCGACGCTGCAGGATTCGTTCATCGCCCTGGAGGAAATATCCGTACAGTTCGACTTCGTCGCGGAGCCGACTGAAATGATGGCGCTGCAGGCAGCCGGCGGAGGCGCGTGGGTCGATATTGCTTACGAGCTGGCATCGGCCATGCGCAAGGCGGACTTGCTGCCATACGACGGCATCTTGTGATCTCGTGCACGGCTTCGATCGAAAAAAGGCATCCCCGTTCGCAAACGGTGGATGCCTTCTTCATGTCCAGTTGTCTCTTTGTTTCCCTTATCGCCCTGCAACCGCGAGCTGATCCAGCTCTGCGACCAGCCTTTCCGCTGCGCTGCGCGCGCTGGAGAATGCGCGTTCCGCCAGCTCGCCCTTGCCTTCGCAGCCGTCTCCGCAGAAGTAGAACGGGGCGCTCTCGACGCGAACGGGCAGCAGCTTGTTGCCGGCGACGTTCTTGACGCTCTGTACCATCGCCTTCTTGGAGACGCGCTTCACGGCGACCGCGTCGCGCCAGCCGGGATAGTGCTTGTCGAACAGGGCTTCCATCTGTGCCGTCTTGTCCTCGAGATACGACTTGCGGTCCGCTTCCGCTTCGAATTCGTCCGACAGATAAGCGACGCCTTGCAGCAACTGCCCGCCTTCCGGCACCAGCGTATGGTCGGTGGCGGATACGTCCGTGATGAACATTTTGTTATTCATGTCGCTGATGTAGCTGAACGGGCGCGCGACTACTTGGGTCAGCCCGACGTCGTAGACCATGACCTCCGTCGCGCGGTTATTCTCGTAGGGTGCCATGAACGGCTCCCATGGCGTCCCTTTAAGGAGCTTGACGACTTGCTGGACCGGCATGGCGAAAATAACGCGATCAAACGCCTCTTCCCGTGCCTTGGTCGTAATCAGATACTGTCCGTTCTCGTAACGGATGCCGTCCACGCCCTCTTGGAGTGCCATCTGCCACCGGCCGGACGATTCCATTTTGGCCTTCAGCTGATTCGTGATGACGGCCCAGGAGCCGAGGATGTAGTTCACCGGACGCTGGGATAGGAACAGGTTATGGTAGTAGGCGCTGATCACGAACCCGGGCACCTTGCGTGCGTCCTCCGGTGTAATGAAGAAGTTCGAGCATACGAGATGCTCCCAGAGCTCCTTCACGTTCTCGTCTGCCTCGGATTCCGCCAGGTAATCGCCTAAGGTCGGGTAGCTCTTAAGCGTATGGATGTTGGCGATAATCGCCGTAATCTCTGCCGCGAAGCGCATTTTGCCCCGTGCGTCGAGAATGTCGGTCTTCACCAGATTGACAAAATCGAGCGGAGCCGGCGTCAACTGGTCGTGCTTCTCGTACATGACTTTGCGCTTGTCGACCTGCTTGCTGCCGAACGAGAGCCCGAGCTCGCGTTCCATTGCCGTGATCGTGTGGCGGTCCAAGCCGTAGATTGCGTGCGCGCCGTAGTTCAGCGTGAAGCCGGCTTTTTCGTAAGTAAAGGCGCGTCCGCCAAGCTGCGGGCTCCGTTCGAACAGGACGCCCTCGATTCCTGTCTCATTCGATAAATAGGCTGCAGCGGTCAGGCCCGCAAGCCCGCCGCCGATAATCGCCACTCGCATGGTTAATGCTCCCTTCCTATGGATCGGCCATTGCCGTTCAAATTGTTCTGCTTCGTTCAGATGCGGCAAGGATGCGAAGGCGATGGACAGCTGCGTACGGAGCATGCTGCCAAGGCTCTTCTCCTCTTCCTGCTGCATCCACGCCGCGATCGTGCCGTCGTAGACGGCGAGAAGATGCGCTGCCTCGCGATGTCCGCCCAGTACCCGGGCCAGCTCGGTTGTCAGCTCATGACGGAATTGCTGCTGCAAGGCGCGGAGCTCGGGATGCTCGAGTCCGATGGCATGCAAGCTGCGGGCGATCAGGGGAATCGTCTCCAGCATCGCGCTGAGCTCATCCATTAATGCCATGATCCGAATAACCGCCGCCCTGGCATCTAGCATGCCCTGAGCGCGTACCGCCCATTGCCTGACGATCTCGAGCTGCTGCTTCGGAATTTCGCCCAGCAGTTCGTCTTTGCTCTTGAAATAATGGTAGAACGTCCCCTTAGACGTACCGGTCGCGGCAATGATGTCGTCGACGGACACGTGCTCGTATCCGCGTTCCCGGAACAGCCGCAGCGCGGTCTCTACGACAAAGGTTCTTTTTTTTCTCGTTGAAGCTCGCATGACGCATCGCCGCCCTTCGTGGTCGTGGGTAAGCAGGACGCATGAGTTCGATCATCTCCTATTATATCCGGTCTAAGAGCAGGAATCTATGCCGATTTAGACTGATAGTCTAATCAAAATGCGATCGATTCAGGCACGCCGTCCCGATTGGACGAGACGTCCCGAATCCGTTAGAATGGGTATTAGTGCCAGTTAAAGCCAGTGGAAGGGGAGAACGACATGTCCGATTGCATATTCTGCAAAATTGTTGAAGGGTCGATCCCGTCGACCAAGGTATACGAGGATGAGCATGTGCTGGCATTCCGCGACATTCAGCCGCTCGCGCCCGTGCATGTGCTGATCATCCCGAAGAAGCATATTCCGACGATGAACGACGTTGAGGAGCAGGACGGCGCATTGATCGCGTCGATCTTCGCTGCCGCGCGCCGAATCGCCAAGGAGCTGGGGGTCGACGAGTCGGGCTATCGGCTGGTCAATAACGTGAATGCCGACGGCGGGCAGGTTGTCTACCACCTGCATATCCATTTATTGGGCGGCCAGAAATTAGGAGCGCTCGGATAGCACGAAGAAAGTTGACACTGACTTTCTCTATGCCATATAATGAAGTTTGATTAGCCGTGTTATGTTGTTCTGGGACGGTCTGTTTCGGAGGGAGGGAAAACTGGTGTCTGAAACAAAAGTTCGCAAAAACGAGACAATCGATGCTGCACTTCGTCGCTTTAAGCGTTCGATCGCGAAGGACGGCGTTTTGGCCGAGGTCAAAAAGCGCAAGCACTACGAGAAGCCTAGCGTCAAACGCAAGAAGAAGTCCGAGGCTGCGCGCAAGAGAAAGTTTTAGGAGGATCCTCTCACAATGAGCCTTAACGAACGATTGAGCGACGATATGAAGCAAGCGATGAAGAGCCAGGATAAGTTCAGGCTGTCCGTCATTCGAATGATCCGTTCGTCAATCAAGAACCAAGAGATTGATCAGAGGCGCACGCTCGAAGACAACGAAGTGCTTGACATTATCGGTCGTGAGATCAAACAACGTAAAGATTCCCTCCAAGAATTTACGAAAGCCGGCCGTGAAGACTTAGCGGAGAATGTCGCCGCCGAAATAGATATTATTAGTGTCTACCTTCCCAAACAGCTGACTGAAGAAGAAGTCAAGGAGATTGTACAGCAGACCATCCAGGAAACCGGCGCTTCTTCCAAAGCCGATATGGGTAAAGTTATGACGACCTTAATGCCTAAGATAAGGGGTCGTTCCGACGGTAAACTAGTAAATCAGCTCGTGCAGCAGTTTCTTCCATAGCATCGCAAGCGGAGCACTCCTAGGGGAGTGCTTTTTTTGCATCTTTCATGAATGAAACGATTAGGACCATCGTAACGTATTAACGACTATCTGACAGGAAAGGAGTCACTCGCGTGCATAACCATATATTTCGCAGACGATTGTCCGTCTCGGCGGTCGGCATCTTGATACTGGCGCTGCTGCTTACGATGGCGCCTGCCGCGTTCGGCGCCGCAGAAGAGGGGACGGCCGGCGGAAGTTCGGCCGGTACGGCGGTATTCGTCATTCCCGTTAAGCAGACGATCGAGTCCGGGTTGCTGTCGTTCTTGGAACGCGCTTACAAGGAAGCGGAAGAAGCGGATGCCGAACGGGTCGTGCTCGTCATCAGCACGTTAGGCGGCAGAGTCGACAGCGCGGAAGCGATTGGGAGCTTGATCCGCGGCAGCAGCGTGCCGACGGTCGCCTTCATCGAAGGCAAGGCGATATCGGCCGGCGCCTATATCGCGATTAACGCGCAGCAGATCGTCATGCAGCCCGGCAGCACGATCGGCGCGGCGGCCGTCGTAGACGGCTCGGGCGATCTGGTCGAGAATCCGAAGACCGTGTCGTATTGGGTCGGCGAGATGAAGAAGGCCGCCGAGTTCAGCGGGCGCAATCCGGACGTGGCGATCGCGATGGCCGATCCGGGACAGCGGATCGAGCTTCCGGAGCTGGGCAAGACCGTGGAGAGAGGCGAGATTCTGACGCTGACGGCGGGCGAGGCGATGAAGGTCGGGTATGCCGACCACTTGGCTGGCACGGTCGAAGAGGCGCTTGCTTGGCTTGAGCTGGATCAGCGGACGATCGTCGAGTTCGGGCCGTCGATCGCGGAACGCGTCGCAGGCTTCCTGACGCAGCCGGGCGTGATGTTCCTGCTGCTGGTCATCGGGATTGCGGGCATCGTCATCGAGATGCTCGTGCCGGGTTTCGGCGTGCCGGGCTTCACCGGGCTGATCGCGTTCGGGCTGTTCTTCTTCGGCCACTATATCGCCGGCTTCGCGGGCATGGAGTCCGTCGTGCTCTTCATTGTCGGAATCGCGCTGCTCATCGTCGAGCTGTTCGTGCCAAGCTTCGGCATCTTGGGGATTCTGGGAGCAATCGCCCTCGTGTCGGGAGTGGCGACAGCCGCTTACGATACCGGCAATGCGGTCGTGTCGCTAAGCTTCGCATTCGTCGTGGCGCTTATCATTGCCGGCATCACCGCCTACGTATTTCGCCGAAGAGGAATCTGGAACAAGTTCATACTGAGCGACCGGCTGACGTCGGAGCAGGGCTATCTGTCAGGCTCCGCAAAGCCGGAATTGGCCGGACGCGAAGGCGTCGCATTGACGCCGCTTCGTCCTTCGGGTACGATCGAGGTCGACGGCGAGCGCATCGATGCGGTGACGGAAGGCGATTTTATATTGAGCGGCAGACCGATCGTCATTACGAAGGTGGAAGGAACTCGCGTCATCGTTAGAGAAGTTAAGTAAGGGAAATGCGTGACAGATCGCCACAATTATAAGGAGGGATTTACTAACCATGGATGGACTAGACCCGACAATATTGTATTTGCTCGTAGCAGCAGCGATTTTCATCGTGCTAATCGTGTTCTTCAGCTTCTTCCCGGTCATGCTGTGGGTGTCTGCGCTGGCATCCGGCGTGCGGATCGGCATCATTACGCTCGTAGCCATGCGGCTGCGCCGCGTGGTGCCGAGCCGTATCGTCAATCCGTTGATCAAGGCGACCAAGGCCGGCCTCGGGTTGAACATTAACCAATTGGAGAGCCACTTCCTGGCCGGCGGCAACGTCGACCGCGTCGTCAACGCGCTGATCGCGGCGCAGCGCGCGAACATTCCGCTCGAATTCGAGCGGGCGGCAGCGATTGACCTGGCTGGCCGTGACGTCTTGCAAGCCGTACAGATGAGCGTTAATCCACGCGTCATCGAGACGCCGGTCGTCTCGGCTGTCGCCAAGGACGGCATTGAGGTAAAGGTAAGAGCGCGCGTTACGGTTCGCGCCAACATCGACCGTCTGGTCGGCGGTGCGGGCGAAGAGACGATTATCGCGCGTGTCGGCGAAGGCATCGTCAGCACGAACGGCTCGGCGAACTCGCATAAGGACGTGCTCGAGAACCCGGACCTCATCTCGCGTACCGTGCTTAACAAAGGGTTGGATGCCGGCACGGCATTCGAAATTCTGTCGATCGACATCGCGGATGTCGACGTAGGCAAGAACATCGGCGCTTATCTGCAGACGGAGCAAGCAGAGGCCGATAAGCAGATCGCGCAGGCGAAGGCCGAGGAGCGCCGCGCAATGGCGGTCGCGCTCGAGCAGGAGATGAAGGCCCGCGTCGTCGAGATGCGAGCGCGCGTCGTCGAATCGGAATCTCAGGTGCCGCTGGCTATGGCGGATGCGCTTCGGAGCGGGAAGATGGGCGTAATGGATGCGCTCAATATGAAAAATATCGAAGCGGACACGCAAATGCGCGGCTCGATCGGCAAGCCGTCGGATACGAACAGCGACGATAAGGACGGCATTTAACGATGGAATCGCTCATCGCGTTTCTGCTTGACAATATCTTCATCGTCATCGTGGCGGCAGGCTTCCTGATGTCGCTGCTCGGGAAGGGAAAGCAGCAGCAGCGGCGTGTCGGGCGGATGCCGGACTTTGGCGGCGGCCCGATGCAAAGCGAGCCGGCAGCGCCGAACGTTCGCCCATTCGGACCGGATTCGAGCCCAGCACCTGCGTATGAGCAGACCCCGCAGCCCGTGTATACCTCGTCGATGTCTCAGCCGTCGTCTGAAGGGCAGCGTATGATGGCGCGATCGAATCAAGACCCGTCATTGTCGAGAGGTACTGGGGGAGCGGGCAGACCCTCATCAATAGCGCAGGCAGCACGCAGTCAGGCGCCGTCACGCTCGGCTGCGCCAGTGACCGGCTCTGCCGCGTTGAAGCGGGTTGATGCGGACGATCTTCGCCAAGCCGTTCTCTGGGCGGAGATTCTCGGCCCGCCGCGCGCACGCAAGCCGCATAGCCGCCATATTCGATAATGCATTAGGCTAGTGAGCCGTACAAGAAGCCATCCTTCGGGATGGCTTTTTTGCGTGATGAACGAGGAATGATCGGGAAAAAGAAGACATTCGTTAATGGATTTTCTATTTTTTGCTGTTCAATTCGTAATTCTATCGATATAATACTTTATACCTATATATGAAAGGGTTTGATGTGTCGAATATAGAGAAGTAAATAGTTTTATGTCGAATTATATCGAATTATGTCAGTCAACCAGAAGAAGGAGAGAACACAATGACAACCAAGAAACTGCATTCGCTGCGGAGCAGAACGGTCGCGGCAGTGATGGCATCGCTAATGGCCATTCCGATCGCTGCGGCCGGTAGCGCATATGCCGCCCCGTACACGCCGATTCAAGGGCAGGCGCCTTCGTACACGGGTTCGCTGAACTGGGTGGATTACACGGAACCTGTCGTTACAGGCGGGCTTCCCGGTCCGAACACGAAAATCACCTATTCGATTGATTTTGACCATAACGACAATCTGTATGTCGCGAAGTTCGGTAATACCGGATTAGCGACTGTAGGGACCGGGAAGATCGAGAAGATCGCGCCTGACGGACAAGCGGTGACGGATATTACGTTCGACTCTAATGTGACGTTCCCGGTCGGCATTATGGCGGACCATAACGCTAACGTGTACATCACCGACAATACTTACTTCGGCAGCGGCAGCACTAGCGGCAACGAAGCCAGAATATTGCGACTTGCAAGCGGATCGAATAGCTGGCAGGATATCACGTACGGCGAAGATATGCGCTACGCGATGGGCGTAACGGCGGATGCGCAAGGGAACGTATACGCGGTTGACAGCGACAATAGTTCGAATTCGTCCGTGCTGACGCCGCCGCGCGTGTTGAAGCTTGCTGCCGGCGATGATGAATGGGTAGATATCGCGAATGCCGACTCGGACTTCGGCAATTCGATCGTATTCGATATTGTGTCGGACGGCGCAGGCAATCTGTACGTCAGCGTGCTGACAATGACGAACGGCAATTCGAGCCTTAGCGGCGGGAAAGTTCTGAAGCTGCCGGCAGGAGGAACGGATTGGATCAACGTGTCGCCTGCAGCCGATCCCAGTTCGATGATTCCGTTCATCCCTTACGGCCTTGGCATCGACAAATACGATAATTTATTCGCCATGAATTTCTTCATGGGAGCCGTAGCGAAGCTTGGCTACGGCGGCGGATCCGGAGATTGGACGACATTCGGGATTTTACCGACGAATACGGGAATCATGGCGGGCAATTTCGACGTAGCGGCCGACAACGCCGGCTATGTGTTCGGCAGCAATATTACGCGGGGCAATGTCATTACATTAAGAGCCGCTGTCGCTTATAATGGCAGCGGCAATACATCAGGTACGGTTCCGACCGACCTTGTCGGCTATAAGCCGGGCGAGACGGCAACGGTACTAGGAGCAGGAGATCTGGCAAAACAGGGCCATACTTTCGCGGGCTGGAGCACGACTCCGAACGCAACCGTAGTCGAGTATGCGCCGGCCAGCACGATCAACATGACGCAGAGCGTCGCTTTGTACGCGGTATGGACGCCTGATGCGCCTGCCTCGGCTTACACGGTCACCTATGCAGCAGGATCAGGCGGAACTCTGAGCGGCGATCTAAGCGAGTCGGTAACCGGCGGCGGCCATCCGGCAGCGATCCCGACGCCGATCGCGGATTCGGGCAATACGTTCCTTGGCTGGAGCAGCAACGGCGGCGCAACGCTGCTGTCGAGCGTTGAGCTGGCAACCGTATCGATTACGGCCAATGTGACGTATACGGCCTATTTTCAACAACCGGCCGCATTAACGCGGATCGAGCTCGACAAGACGGCCTATTCGATCGCGATCGGGGAGACGCATCAGACCGTAGTCGATGCCGTGTACTCGGATAACAGCAAGCGCACGCTGGATGCCGGCGTAACGTTCGCTTCGAGCGATGCGGCAGTCGCGACCGTGAACGGCGCAGGGCTGGTAACGGCCGTAACTAGCGGTCAAGCCGTCATTACCGCTGAATATCTGGGTCAACAAGCCCAAGCAACAGTGACGGTACCGTCCGGGCAATCGAATGACACGCCATCTACGCCATCTACTTCAACTGAGCAGACTGATTCGGGCGTTGAGATCTTCATGGACGGCGTGAAGCAGGAGACGCTGGCAACCGCACGGAAGCAGATCGTAAACGGACGCCAAGTCACTACGGTCGTGCTGGATAACCAGAAGGTCATCGACAAGCTGAACCGCGAGAACAACAAAGTGTTGACGATCCCGGTTGCAGGCGACAACCCGGTCGTCGTCGGCCAACTGACAGGAAACTTGGTCAAGACGATGGAGTCGAACGGCGCGCAGATCCAGATCGCGACCGACAGAGCGACGTACACGCTGCCAGCCTCGCAGGTAGATATCAGCTCGATCTCTTCGCAGTTCGGACAAGACATTAATTTGGCGGACATCACGATCAGCATTCAGATTGCCGATACGTCCGATGGCAACAAAGCGAAGATTAAACAGGCAGCAGATGGGAACGGCTCTACGATGATCGTGCAGCCGATCGATTTTGAGATCTATGCCAATTATGGAACGCAGACCGTTCAGGCCAATAAGTTCAACAGCTATGTCGGGCGAATGATTGCCCTGCCAGACGGCGTGGATCCGAATCGAATCACTACAGGTGTTGTGCTTACGGACAACGGCGACCTGTACCATGTCCCGACGGTTGTCGTGCAAGAAGGCGGCAAAGCCTACGCGCTGGTGAACAGCTTGACGAACAGCTCGTATACGGTTATCTACAATCCACGCGAGATGGCGGACGTCGTCGGGCACTGGGCGCAAGCCGACGTGAACGACATGAGCTCCCGCATGATCGTGCAAGGCGTAACCGATTCGCGATTTGCCCCTAATGCGGCAATTACGCGGGCGGAATTCGCGGCAATCATAACGCGCGGCTTAGGCATTCAACAAGCGCCGTATGCTGACGCTCTATCGGATGTCAGCGGCGCGGATTGGTATGCCGGCGCCGTGCAAGCGGCAGTCGACTATGGCCTGGTCACGGGCTATGAGGACGGCACGTTCAGACCGGACGCGAACATCAGCCGCCAAGAGGCGGCAGCCGTTCTGGCTCGCGCTACGCGCATCGCGAAGCTGGAGTCGGCCATGTCCGATGCGCAGCTGGAGCTCGCATTGTCCGCCTATGCGGACAGCGGTGCAGTCTCCGTATGGGCTAGGGCGAACGTGGCTGAAGCAATCGGCTTGGAGCTGATGAAGGGCCGCGAAGGCAAGCTGGATCCGAATGCAGATCTGACTCGCGCAGAGACGGCCGCCCTTGTGCGTCGGCTTCTCCAAGCGGCTGAATTGATCAACTCGTAATTCACAAGATGCAGGAACGACAATCCCCTCCCCTTCGCGGAAGGGGATTGTTCGTGTTGCGGGCATGCGCTAGGAGATTAACGGGACAGCGCGATCTCGTTCTTCCCATTCAGCCTGTATGCCGTAATCCGGACATTGCCGCTGGACGGGACCAGCACTCCCTCGGCAGCAAATCGGCGCAGCCAGGCAGCTGCCGTTCGGGGGCCGATGCGGAACGATTCGGGTACGTCCGATACGCGAAGCTCCCGTCTCTGTGCATAGCGAGCGGGATGTCTTCCTCCCTTCGCGACAGCCATACGGATTCTCCTGCAGCATGCTTGCTCATGGCAACGGACCATAGACGGCCGATCGCTTGCTTCAGCTGCCTGATGCATGCAGCAGGATTGCGCTCCAGCTGCCGGGTCGAGAACCGCAGTACCGTCCATCCCGAAAGTACGAGACCGTTCTGTCTGATCAGGTGATTATCGAACTCCGCAGGCGTGATCGGCAAAACCGTTGACCACCCTTAGAATCCTTGAACGGGTACTCGGGTTTCAGCTGCTTCGCGCTCGAAGTCCGCGATGAACCGCCTAAGATTCGGATGCATGCTGCTCGATCTCCCTTCTTACCAATAGAAAACCCCGAGGCAAATATGCCTCGGGATATGCTTTACGCACCGTTGTCATTGTGTTGTATAAATTCACCATTAGCATATACGACATTGTCGGCCATGCAAGCCTTTTGGCCAGATCGAATAACTATTTCAGTCGATAATGCAGCCTGATCACGGTTCGATCACGCTATAGCGAAGCGATTTCATAATTTGAATGGGGCAAGGTGCTAACGACAGGGAGGTAAAGCGCCGGACAAGCGAAGCGTTGTCAGACGGGCAGGGAGCGTCAGGCAGACGAAACTGGGCGCAACAGTGATTGGGACGTGCAGAGAGATAGCATTGTCTTGGGCCGGAGGGCGGTGTGTCGGCCGATGGCGTAAGCATCCGGCGGGAAGCAGGCGGAGCGACCCGCCGGATGCTCTCATATTTCCGAACGTTCCCGCATAATTTGGTAAGGTACGGGAGGAGGGAACGAATCCGCCATGCGCCGAATGGGACGACGCTTACGCAAGTGGACCGCAGATGTGCTCGATCTACCCCAGGATGTCGTATTCGACCTGCCGCGCATCACGATGATCGGCGATCGGCAGCTCTACATCGAGAATCACCGCGGCGTCCTGCATTTTGCGCCGGAGAAGCTGCGGCTCGCACTCCCGACAGGCGTGCTTGAGGTGCTCGGCGAGCAGCTCGTCATACGCGGGATCTGGACGGAAGAGGTATTCATCGAAGGCGTGATCACGCAGGTTTCTATAAATCAATGAGGGGCGTGGAACGGATGAAATTGTCGTGGCTTCATCAGCTTCGAGGGGTCGTGACGATCCGCATTACCGGCGCAGGCATCGAGGAGCTCGTCAACGCTGCGGCGGCGGACGGGCTGCAGCTGCTTGCCCTTCGCCGGACAAGCAGGGAAGAGACCGTATGCCGCGTGGTGCTGCGCGATTTTTGGCGCCTTCGCCCGTATTTGCGCCGGACAGGCTGCAAGATGCGGGTGATCAAGCGGGAAGGGACGCCGTTCCTGTTAGCGAGGCTGGAACGCCGTAAGTTTTTCATCGCGGGGATCGCGCTGTTCATTGTAGGCATGTACTTGCTCTCTTCGCTCGTCTGGCGGGTCGAAATCAAGGGCAACGAGAAGCTGGCCGACGATCTAATCCTGCAGGCAGCCAAGCAGGAGGGGATCTACCCGTTTCAATGGTCGTTCCGGCTTCGAGGAGCGGACGAGCTGTCGAAACGACTGACCGCGAAGCTGCCGGGAACCGCTTGGGTGGGCGTCAGCCAGCAGGGGACGAAAATTACGATCGAGGTCGTGGAATCCACGATTCCCGAGCCGAAGGAGCTTCTCAGTCCCCGACATCTGGTAGCGAATGCGGACGCGGTCGTCACCTACGTATTGGCCGAGACCGGCCGTCCGGTCGTGAAGAAGAACACGCGCGTCAAGAAGGGCGACATTCTCATCTCCGGAACGCTGGGTGACGAAGACAGCATGAAGACCGTGGTGGCCAAGGGCGAAGTGAAGGGACTGGTCTGGCATGAATATGAGATCACGTCTCCGTTGACACGCAAGGTCAAGGTCTATACCGGCGAGCGCAAAATACAGTGGTACGCGGTAGCCGGCGGCAGAGCGCTGCAGGTCAGCGGTTTCGGCAAGCCGCCGTTCTCGAAGTACGAAGCCGTCAGGCGCGAGGAGAAGGCTGCTTGGCGAGGCATCGAGCTGCCATTCGGCAGGATGCAACAAACATTGCTCGAAGTTCGTTATGAAGAGAGAAAGGTAGAAGAAGCCGAGGCTGCGGCGGAAGGCCTGCTTCAGGCCAAGGCCGATTTGCTGTCTCGCGCAGGGACGAATTCGGTCGTGCGGGCGGAAAAGATTTTGCATCAAAAGACTGAGAATGGTAAAGTTTATATGAAAGTGCTTTTCGAAGTGGAGCAATCCATCGTGACCGAAATGCCTTTAGTTGAACTACAAGGAGAATGAAGATTTGCAAGAGAAGACGGGATTCGTCAAAGTACCG